>SKZC01000434.1 GCA_007127575.1 Gemmatimonadota bacterium | reverse complement strand
GCCGGATCTCCACGACCACCTGATGGAGCAGCTCTATCACATGGCCCTCTCGGAGCGGGAGATGCGATTGGGTGAAGAGTTCATCGGGAACATCGGAGACGACGGATTCCTGGTCTGCGATGTGGAGGAGGTGGTCAAGGGGGCGAACCAGTGGCTCGACGACCTCAGGAAGGTGGCCTTGGAGAGGGCGGAGAAGATTGCGGATGAAGAGGACCGGGCTGAGGAGCTGGAAGAGATCGGCATCGTGTTTCGACCCTACTCGGTTCGGGAGGGGGAGGCCATGCTGGATCGTATCCAGGGGATGGATCCGCCCGGGGTGGCCGCCCGGGATGTGCGAGAATCCATTCTCATTCAGCTCCAGAGGGCGGATCGAGTGGAGAGCACCGCACACCGGATCGTAGAGGACCACTTTCAGGAGCTACTGAACCACCGTTGGACGGAGATCGCCAGGGAGCTGGGTATCCAGCCCAAGGAGGTGCAGGCGGCTGCCGACGAGATCGCGAAGCTGGATCCTAAGCCGGGGATCCAGTATGCACCCGACCGGGACGGGTACGTCATTCCCGATATGGTCGTGGACAAGGTGGATGGCGAGTACGTGGTATTTCTGAATGATACGAACCTTCCCCGCCTTCGACTCTCGAGAGCCTACCGGGAGGTGGCGAGGGACAAGAGCAAGTTCAAGGGGGAGAACAAGGAATTCATCGCCAACAAGCTGAGCTCCGCCAACTGGATGATCCAGGCCATCGAGCAGCGTCGCCAGACGATGCTGAAGGTCATGAACTTCATCGTGGACCGACAGAGGGACTTCTTCGAGAAAGGGGTCCAGCACCTTCGTCCCTTGACCCTTCGGGAGGTAGCCGATCACATCGACATGCACGAGTCGACAGTGTCCCGAGTCACCAACGAGAAGTTCGTACAGACCCCTCGAGGGGTCCATCCCCTCAAGTTCTTCTTTTCCAGCGGAATCTCCACTACCAGCGGCGAGGACATATCTGCTCGCGGGGTGAAGGCGAAGATCAAAGCCCTGGTCCAGGAAGAAGACCCGAAGAAGCCGCTTACCGATCAGGCCATCGTTGATCTACTGGAAGGGGAGGGTGTGGAGATCGCACGCCGCACGGTGGCGAAGTACCGAGATCAGCTGGGGATCCTCCCGGCGCGGATGCGGAAAAGGGTCTAGCTCGTTCATGGTGCCGGGGCACCTGACCGTGCGGAATGAGGAGGCGCCGGGTGAGGACGTCTACCTGCAGGCAGCCGCTCGGGCGGCGGAGGAGTTGGAGGCTTCGGTCCGTGCCGACTTCGCGGTGGTGGTCCCCGCCTTCAACGAAGCCCCTGTGGTTCGTCCCCTCATCCAGGAGTTGAGGGAAGCTTTTGAGCGGTACGGTCTGGAAGGCGAGATCCTCCTGGTAGATGACGGTTCCACCGACGGGACCCTGGAGGTAGCCCGGGAGGCCGGGGCCGATTGGGACCGGCTCAAGCTTCTTCGTCATCCGGTGAATCAGGGGAAGACGGAGGCCATACTCACGGCGGCGGAGGCTACCGACCGCACATACCTCATCGTCTTCGACGCGGACCTGCAGCACCGTCCCGACGAGATTCCCCGCCTTTTGAAGGAACTCCAGGCCGGTTGGGACATCGTGTGCGGTCGAAAGGTGGGACCGTACGGGAAGCAGGTGGTGTCGTCCATCTACAACCGGTTGAGCCGGCTGATCTTCAAGGTTCCAGTCTCCGACCTGAACTCCATCAAGGGGTTTCGGCGTGAAATCTTGGAGGAGATCCGGCTCCGGCACGATTGGCACCGATTCTTCGTGGTTCTTGCCCACTCGCGAGGCCGGACCGCCACGGAGATCGATGTACCCCTCTTCCCAAGGCGTGCCGGCGATTCCAAGTACTCCGGCCGGCTACGGGTGGTGGCCGGCGTCATCGACCTCCTCACCGTCTCGTTCCTCCTTTTCTTTTCTCGTAAGCCCCTCCTTCTCTTCGGAGCCAGCGGGCTCATCCTCATCGTGGCGGGGATACTGGTGGGTCTGGTGGCCCTGTATCTGCGGTTCGTCCACGGATTCGGCTTTCGCCCCCTCCTCACCCTGGTCCTCCTTCTGGAGACCGTGGGGTTCGTCCTCTTCGGCTTCGGGCTCCTGGCGGAAATGGTGGCCCAACTTCGAGAGGAGATGGATGCGCTGAAGAGGAAGGCCCGGAGGTGAGCCTGGGCCCGTCCGACCCGAATCCCGAGCTGGAATCGCTTCCCCGCGTGTTGGTCGTCATCGGGACCCGGCCGGAGGCGATCAAGATGGCTCCGGTAGTGGCTGCTCTCCGCCGCCGACAGGAGGAACTGGCGGTGGAAGTTCTTCTCACGGGACAGCACACGGAGCTGGTCGCTCCAGTGTCCGAGCTGTTCCGCCTCTCCCCGCGGTGGGAGTTGGCCATCATGCGGGAGGGACAGAGCTTGGAGGAGGTGGGGTCCGCAGCCCTCGAGGGCGTCCGCTCCGTAGTGAATGACTGGCAACCGGAGCTGGTTCTGGTCCAAGGAGACACCGCCACCGTGTTTTTTTCGGCGTTGGCGGCATTCTTCGGTGGAGCCCGGGTAGGGCACGTGGAGGCGGGCCTTCGAAGCGGCCACAAGCGGGAACCGTTCCCGGAAGAGCTTTTGCGTCGACTCACTGGGACGGTGGCCGACCTTCACTTCGCGCCCACGTCCAAGGCGCGAGACAACCTGGAGAGCGAGGGGACCGACCCGGAACGAATCTGGGTTACCGGGAACCCGGTGGTGGACGCTTTGCACGAGATCCGGAAACGGGGTGGCGAGATCCAGGACCCTCGCCTTCGGCAGGTCGTATACGGTTCCAGGAAGCTCGTCCTGGTGACGGCCCATCGAAGAGAGTCCTTTGGGCCACCCCTGGAGGAGGTATTCCAGGCGGTTGTCCGCCTGGCCCAGCGGGAGGACGTGGAAATTTTGTACCCGGTCCACCCGAACCCGAACGTGATGGAACCGGCACATCGCATCCTGGGAGGCTGCCCTCGGGTGACTTTGGCCGAACCCTTGGAGTACCTGGACCTGGTCCGGGCCATGGAGCGGGCGCACCTCATTCTCACGGACTCCGGGGGAATTCAAGAAGAAGCGCCAACCTTTGGGGTCCCGGTCCTGGTCCTGAGGGAGGTTACGGAGCGCCCCGAGGGGATCGAGGCCGGGGTGGCGAGGCTGGTGGGAACGGACCAGGAACGGATCGTTGCCGCTGCCGGAGAGCTTCTGGATGAGCCGGCGCGCTCCCGCATTCGTGGAGGCAACGATGGATCCGAGGTCCGGAATCCGTATGGGGATGGGAGGGCAGGGGAGAGGATCGCCGAGCTCGTCTCTGGACTGTTCCGCGGGAAGGAGCCCGCCTCGGATAACGACGAGGGGCGGCGGTGAGGGTCGTCCTCCACTGCGTGTACTATCCACCGGAGCGGGGAGGACTGGAGAGCCACGTCCACCACCTCGCCCGGGGGCTGGTTCGCCGAGGTTGTCAGGTTGCCACTGTTACCTCCCGCTCCACTCCTGGAGCGCCTCGCCACGAAATCCTGGATGGGGTGGAGGTCTGGCGGACCTGGTTCCCCGGTCGGAACCCGGTTGGGTGGACCCTCCATTCCTTGGCCTCCCTTCCGCGAAGCCTTCGGGTCGCCCGGAAGGCAGATCTTTTCCACGCGCAGGCTTTCCCTTCTGTGGTGCCGGGCGTGGTGGTACGGAGCTGGCTGCGGCGAGTGGGGAAGGGCCGGCGTCGTCTCCCTCTGGTGGCCACCTTTCACACGTCGCACTTTTTGGCTCGAGCTCGGACGCACCGGTGGCGACCCATCCTTTCCCGACTCGTCAGGGCCCCCGACTACTGTCTGGCTCCAAGCCGGGAGATCGCGGAAGTGGCTGAGGGGCTTCGCTCCGGGCGCAGGGTGGAGGCCTTGCCGAATGGAGTGGACACGGAGCTCTTTCGGCGGGTGGAGCCGAGCCTTCCGTCCAGGCGGGGAACTCGGATCATGGTCCCCCGCCGACTCGTTCCCAAGAATGGGGTGGAGTACCTGATCCGGGCCCTCCCACGTCTCCGGGAGAGGCTGCCGGAGGTGGAGGTGGTTCTGGTGGGAGATGGCCCGGAACGTGGGGCGCTGGAAGAGTTGGCCCGGCACCTCAAGGTGGATGACCTGACGCGGTTCATGGGAGGACGCCCCCACGAGGAGATGCCGGGGCTCCTCTCTTCCGCGGACCTGGTGGTGGTTCCGTCTCTCATGGAGGCCACTTCGGTAGCTGCTCTGGAGGCCATGGCGTGCGCCGTCCCCGTGGCCGCCTCTCGGGTGGGAGGGTTGCCGGAGATCGTGAATGGTGAGACGGGGACGCTCTTTTCCCCAGGGGATCCCGAGGATCTGGCCGACCGGGTCGGCGACTTGGCGCTTCAGCCGGACCTGCGAGAGCTGGGGCACCGCGCCCGGGAGCGAGTGGTGGAGCGGTGGAGCAATGACCGGCTGGTGGAACGACATCTGACCATCTATCGGGCCCTGGTGGAGGGCCGGCAACCCCCATCGCCGGGTGGAGACGTGCCGGGATACGGCGAGCCGGAGCAAGGCGAATGAGCACGAGGCAGTCCACATGACGGGGCGTAAAGAAAGGTCGAAGAGGGAGCGTAAGCGTCG
>SKZC01000031.1 GCA_007127575.1 Gemmatimonadota bacterium | reverse complement strand
TTCATCTTCCGCCTGCCGTCGGCCATGGACCCGGCGGCGTTCGACGAGAATGACGAGGCGTTGGTCATCCACCTCTCCGACTACTACACGGAGGATACGGGTCGGCCCGTCCGCCCCAGCGCCGTGCATCCCACGGAGCGCCGGTACGGAACGTTGATGCAGTGGGGCTACAGCGACCACGGCATCGTGGGCTACGTCCCGGAGTTTTCTCCTCCGCCCGAGCAGTGGGTTCCGGACTACGATGACAAGGGGTACGTGGACGAGTCGGACTGGCACCGGTTCAACGAAGAAGAGTTCGACGGTCACTACTTCTCGGACTGGGAGGCCTACGACCATCCCCAGTTGGGGCAGGTGGAGATCGGTGGATGGTGGACCCTCTTTTGGGGGCAGAACCCCCCGCACCCGCTCCTGGAACAGGAGCTGGAGACGCAGCTTCCGTGGTACACCTACATGGCCGAGCAGACGCCCATCATCGAGGTGGACGAGCCTCAGGTGAGCCCTGCTCCCGTGGCCACCGGCGAGGCGGAGGCGGATCGGGTCCTGGTGGAGGTGACGGTGCGTAACACCGGCTTCCTCCCCACCAACATCACGGAGCGCGGGCTGGAGGGAGATGTGCAGGAGGACGGTTCCGTCCGCTACCAGGTGGCCCGAGCGCCTCTGGTGGTTCTGGACGTGCAGGGTGGTGAGGTGGTGGACGGCTACCACCGTCGTCGGATCGGGCATCTGGCCGGCGAGAGTCCCTTCTCACCCGGGGTTACGAACCGGGAAGAAACCATCACCTTCGAGGTGGAGCGGACGTCTGGAAACGCCTCCTTCGAGGTGACCGTGTACGGGGAAAAGGCCGGTACCGTTCGCCTGGACCGGAGGTCGCTGCAGTAGCGGTCTAGCGGTCGAAAGCGGCGGGCCAGCACGGAGAAGCCCCCTGGCGAGCAGATCTCTCGCCAGGGGGCTTCCTTCTTGCCAACCAGTCCGGACGCGAAGGCGGGTCTAGCCGCCCCTTTTCGCGCCCCTCAACGCCAGCCGCCCAGGGGAATGGAGATGGGGATCCGGTTCTCGTCGGAGGGGGGAACGTCCTCCCCTACGGTGCCTTCGGACTGGACGATGAGCCCGGCCACGATTCCCCCGATGACGATGGCCGTCCCACCGATGACCAGCGCCGTCCGCCCCCGATCCAGGTGCCGCCGCTCCAGCTCCTGGATGGAGCTTTCCGGCAACTCGATGCGCTGCCGGAGGCTCTCCATCCGGCCAACCCGCAGCTCGGTGACCACCGGTACATCGAGGTAGAGGGAGCCTCCTTCCCGCTGGGCCACCGTTCCTCGGATGACCCGGGGGTTGTCCCGCCGAAGCGTCTCCTCCAAGATCTCGGCCTGGGTGATGGAGACCCGGATTCGGACCTCCTGGGCAGGCGCCAACTCATCCAACCCCACCTCTTGGTAGTGGTAGCATCCAGCCAACGCCACCAGGGCGCATAAGGCCGGCAAAGCCTTCCAACGCGCCGGTCCCTTCATGGGTTCTCCTCGGAATGAAAGAAGCTCGTGGGCCATCGGACGGCCCCTTCCTACTCTGGGCTTATAAGCTCTCATCCCAGGTGGAGTTCCCTGGTGCGCCCCGGGGTCAGAGCGTGCCGACGCCCTTGCCCTCCACTCTCTCCACCCCTATAGTGAGCTTGGAAGGTCACCCCCACCGCGTCACACCTGGCGCGGGCTTCCATCAGATCCATGCATACGGAACCTGCTGGGTTCCGGCACGGTGGGCCACCGGTTACGGTGGCCACACCTTGGACGGGGGGGGTTCGTGGGTGGTACACCTGACCCCAGGGGTCCAGGGCGAGGCAGGCGAGCCCGCACGCTGCCTTTTCGCCCGAAATGGTGGAAAACCCGTATTTTGCGCATAAACTTGACAACCTGGCGATGACCGCCGTATGGTGCCAGGAAGGGCCGGGCCCGCAGAATTCCGTCGTCCCCTCTCCTTGAGAGGCAGGGGAGACGTGTCTGCGGCTCGGGACTTGGCGTGTGCGGGACTTCTTTACGTACCAGGTGGGTTTCTCGTGTCAGGAGGAGGAGAGCATGGCGCAGCAACGTTCGATTAGAGCCGAAGGTCCCACGGGGGTCGGCAGGTGGCGAGGAAGGGCAGCCGGTCTGGCGAGCCTCTTCCTCTTCGCCTTCGCCCTCGTGGTGGGTAATGAGGTGCAGGCCCAGGAGACGGGTCAGATCACCGGTCAAGTCACGGCTGCCGAGACCATGGGCCCGCTGGCCCAGGTGCAGGTCCTGGTGGCGGGGACGGGGCTTGGGACCCTCACCAATGCAGAGGGGAACTTCACCATCGAGAATGTGCCCGCCGGCACCCACGAGATCCGCGCGGAGCGGATCGGGTACGGCACCGCCACAGAAGAAGTGACGGTGGGGGCCGGGGAGACCGTGACGGTGGAGCTCAGCATGGCCCGGGAGGCTCTGGGCCTGGACGCCGTAGTGGTCACCGGGACCGCCGGTGCCGCCCGACGGCGGGAGATCGGGAACACCATCTCCCAGATCAACGTGGACGACATTGCCGATCGCCCCCTCCAGACCACGGACATCCTGGCGGCGGCCGCCCCTGGGGTGGAGGTGTCCCGGGCGGGAGGTGAGGTGGGGCAGGGTTCCCGGATTCAGCTTCGGGGCCAGAACAGCCTCTCCATGTCCAACCAGCCCATCATCTACATCGATGGTATCCGGATGATGTCCGGTGCGCTCCCCATGACGGCCAGTCCGGACTACCGGGCGGGGCGCGGAGCGAACGTGACGTCCAGCCCCCTGGACCAGCTCAACCCCAATGACATCGACCGGATCGAGATCATCAAGGGCTCGGCGGCCACCACCCTTTACGGGACCGAGGCCTCCGCCGGGGTGATCCAGGTCTTCACCAAGTCCGGCGCCTCGGGGGCCCCGGAGTGGACGGTGGAGACCCAGCAGGGGACTGCCTGGAGCCGTGAGTTCGGCGTCAGCGGGTCCGAGCAGATCGAGCCCGGCGCCAACTACAACTACATGGGCCCCTACATGCGGAGCGATCCTTTCGGCTTCGGTGAGGGAGACTGGGGCACGGTGTGGAACCAGCACTACTCCGCCTCGGTGCGGGGCGGTGGTGAGGACCTGCAGTACTTCGTCTCCGGGAGCCTGGAAGATCAGACCGGCGTCATGCCGCTGGACCGGAGCGAGCGCTGGGCCGTCCGGGGGAACTTCACCTTTACGCCTCTCGACGACCTGCAGCTCCAGTGGAACACGAGCTGGTCCAACAACTGGATGCGGAACACCCCCACCGGCAATAACGCTCAGGGCCTGACCCTGAACGTGTTCCGTCAGGAGCGGAACTACTTCGGCACCGGGGACTTCGATCAGATCATCCAGGTACTGGATTGGGACATCCAGCAGGAGATCGAGCGATTCGCCACCGGCGGGACGATGACGTACACTCCTCTCGCTTCCCTGACGAACCGCCTCACGGTGGGCTACGACTTCATCCAGCAGGAGGCCCGGAACCTGCGGCCCTTCGGCTTCGTGGCCTTCCCCCAGGGCGGACTCCTGAACAACACGTATCAGGAGCGTCTCATCACGGTGGACTACGTGGGTACGTATAACTTCGACATCACCTCCGATATCAGCTCCGCATTCTCGTGGGGCGGTCAGGCGGTGGGCGAGGAGCAGCGGACCGTGGAGGCCTGGGGTGAGGATTTCCCCGGGGCCACGCACCCGACGGTGAACTCGGCAGCGAACACGCTGGGCTTCGAGGAGCGGGAGCAGGTCTGGACGGCCGGTTTCTTCCTCCAGAACGTACTCGACTTCCACGATAGGTACTTCTTCACCATCGGCACCCGTGTGGACGGGAACAGCGCCTTCGGAACCGACTTCGGGCTCCAGGTCTATCCGAAGTTCAGCGGATCCTGGGTCGTCTCCGACGAGGACTTCTGGGGCGACTGGGGCCAGATGCGCCTCCGGGGCGCCTGGGGTCAGTCCGGCCGTGCGCCGGGGACCTTCGACGCCGTGCGGACCTGGAATCCGCTGAGCATCGCCGGCGAGCCGGCCTTCGTGCCTCAGAACGTAGGGAACCCGGATCTCGGTCCCGAGGTTTCCACGGAGTGGGAGGTGGGCTTCGAGACCTCCTGGATGCAGGACCGGATTCAGTCTGAGGTGACGTACTTCCATCAGACCACCAGCGACGCCCTGCTCAACATGCCGCAGATCGCGTCCATGGGCTTCACCTCCTCCCAGCAGATGAACATCGGGGAGCTCCAGAACGAGGGGCTCGAGGTGGGGCTGCAGGCCTCGCCCGTCCAGACCCCCGACTGGGGTTGGGATGTGGGACTGAACCTTACCTGGCAGAAGAACGAGATCACCGACCTCGGGGATCTCCCGTCCACCAACACCATCGATGAGGGCCTGCCCATCCGGCCCATGGTGACCTGGCTGGTGACGAACCCGGATGAGATCGCCCAGCCCGAGTTCGAGGCCAACCACTTCTACGGCCCCACCCACCCCACCCGGATCTTCAGCGGAAACACCACGCTGAGGCTCCCCGGGGGCGTGTCCCTTTCGGCCCGAGGTGAGTACCAGGGCGGGCACTACGTCAGCAGCGGCGTCTTCTCCATTGGACGCTCGGTGCGGTCGCCCCTCTGCTTCCCGCATTATGTGGATCCGCTGAACGACATTGC
>SKZC01000283.1 GCA_007127575.1 Gemmatimonadota bacterium | reverse complement strand
CTCCAGGCACTGGTGAACTTCCAGACCATGGTCATGGACCTTACGGGGATGGATATCGCCAACGCCTCGCTTCTGGACGAAGGGACCGCCGCGGCGGAGGCCATGAGCCTCTTTCTGTCCGATACTCGTGGTCGCGAGGGAAGCCGATTCTTCGTATCCGAGAGCTGCCACCCCCAGACCATCGAGGTGGTGCGGACCCGAGCCGAACCCCTGGGAGTGGAGGTGACCGTCGGCGATCCGGACGAGTTCCGGTTCGACGAGTCCGTTTTCGGAGCGCTGGTTCAGTACCCGGACACGGACGGCCGGATCAGGGACTATCGTCAATTCTGCCGGCGCGCCCACGACGCCGGTGCCCTGGTGGCAGTGGCCGCGGATCTGTTGGCGCTCACGACTCTGGTTCCCCCAGGGGAGTTCGGGGCCGATGTGGCGGTGGGGAACACTCAGCGTTTCGGTGTGCCGTTGGGGTACGGCGGGCCGCATGCCGCGTACATCGCTGCCGGGAAGCGATTTCGGAGGAGGCTGCCGGGAAGGATCATCGGAGTCTCGGTAGACGCCGACGGGGACCCTGCGCTTCGCATGGCCCTGCAAACCCGGGAACAGCACATTCGACGGGAGCGAGCCACCTCCAACATCTGTACGGCTCAGGTACTCCTGGCCGTCATGGCGGGGATGTACGCCGTCTACCACGGGCCCCACGGGCTGCGACGAATCGCTCGACGCATCCACAACCTCACTCGGGTCCTGGCTGACGGAGCGGAGGCGGCGGGCCACCAGGTGGTGCATGGGGATTTCTTCGACACGCTTCGCATCCGCCCCCATTTCGAGGGGTCGGATTCGGGGGATGCCCAGGACCTCCTGGATCGGGCACTGGAAGCCGGCTACAACCTGCGGGATTTCGGGGACGGTACGGTGGGTGTGGCCTTGGACGAGAAGTCGGATGCCGAAGAGGTGGACGAGCTCCTGAGCCTTCTGTCGGCATCCGATGCTCCTTCCCGGCCGGCCCGGGAGATCGCAGAGGCAGCCACCGGGGACCGGCTTCCCGCCGAGCTGCGCCGGAGCAGCTCGTTTCTGGATCACCCCGTCTTCAATCGATTCCACTCGGAGACGGAGATGCTCCGGTACATCCGGCGCCTCGAGTCCCGGGACCTCTCCTTGACCTCCAGCATGATCCCCCTGGGTTCGTGCACCATGAAGCTCAACGCCACCACCGAGATGGCGCCCATCACCTGGCCCGAGTTCTCGGACGTGCACCCCTTCGCCCCGCAGGATCAAGCGGAGGGTTACCACGAGGTGATTCGGGACCTGGAAAAGTGGTTGGGGGAGATGACCGGTCTCGAGTCCGTGTCCCTTCAGCCCAATTCGGGGGCTCAGGGAGAGTATGCGGGGTTGCTGGTGATCCGGGCCTATCACCGGGACCGCGGTGAGGGGGACCGGAACGTGTGCCTCATCCCGTCGTCTGCTCACGGCACGAACCCGGCTTCAGCGGTCATGGCCGGGATGAATGTGGTGGTGGTGGCGTGTGACGAGGCAGGGAACATCGACCTGGACGATCTCAAGGCGAAGGCGGAAGAGCACTCGCAGAGGCTCGCCGCCATCATGATCACCTACCCCTCCACGCACGGGGTCTTCGAAGGCCACATCCGTGAGGTGTGCGATGTGGTGCACGAACATGGTGGACAGGTCTACCTGGACGGTGCGAACCTGAACGCCATGGTGGGCCTCTGCCGTCCCGGGGAATTCGGAGCGGATGTCTGCCACATCAATCTCCATAAGACCTTCGCCATCCCCCACGGCGGGGGCGGACCGGGGATGGGTCCCATCTGCGCCGCCGATCACCTGGCCCCGTACCTCCCCGGCCATCCTCTGGTGGCCGTGGGAGGCGAGCGAGCCATCGGGCCGGTGTCTGCGGCCCCGTGGGGCAGCGCCAGCATCCTCCTCATCTCTTGGGCGTACATCGCGCTTCTGGGAGACGACGGGCTCACACGCGCCACCCAGGTGGCCATCCTGAACGCCAACTACATGGCGCGGCGACTCGAGAAGGAGTTCGACGTGCTGTTTCGAGGCGATGGGGGGTGGGTGGCCCACGAGTTCATACTGGATTTGAGACCCTTCCGCCGGGACGCTGAGGTCACCGAGGAGGATGTGGCCAAGCGGCTCATGGATTACGGCTTCCACGCTCCCACCATGTCGTGGCCCGTTCCCGGGACCATCATGGTGGAGCCCACGGAGAGTGAGTCCAAGGAGGAGCTGGATCGATACTGCGATGCCCTTCTCTCCATCCGCGCGGAGGTGCAGCAGGTAGCGTTGGGGATCCAGGACGGAGAGGACAACGTGCTCAAGAACGCTCCGCACACCGCAGCGGCACTTCTCCGGGATGAGTGGGAGCACCCCTACAGTCGAGAACAGGCCGCCTTCCCTGCCCCATGGGTGAGGGAGCGAAAGTTCTGGCCTGCAGTCCGGAGGGTGGACAACGCCTACGGAGATCGGAACCTGGTCTGCGCCTGCCCACCCATGGAGGCATACGCATCATAGAGGGTTTTCCCGCGCCCCCGGTTCGGGCGGACCGGGTGGGTGGCACGGGAGGGCCGCAGGAGGGGATCACCGGGCGGGTCCGCCCCCCCTCCTTCACCACGGAACCTGAACCAGAAGGGAGGATGAGGATGGCGAAGCTCACCTTTCATGGACAATCCACCTTCACGGCGGAACTCGACGACGGAACCCGGATGGTCATCGATCCGTGGTTCGACGAGAACCCCATGGCGGACATCTCCGCCGACGAGGTGGGTGACCTGGACTTCATCTTCTGCACCCACGGACACTTCGATCACTTCGCCGACGCCATTCCCCTGGCGAAGCGGACGGGAGCCACCCTGGTCTCCACCTTCGAGATCGTGAGCTTCGCCCAGACTCAGGGGGTGGAAGCGGCTCACCCCATGCACATCGGTGGAGGCTATTCCTTCCCCTTCGGCCGGGTGAAGATGACGGCGGCCCTTCATGGGGGGCAGGTGGCCGGCGACGAGACCGGACAGTTTTCCACCCTCCCTGCAGGATTCCTCATGGAGCTGGACGGAACCCGACTCTACCATGCCGGAGATACGGCTCTCCTCATGGACATGAAGCTTCTGGAGGGAGAGGTGGATGTGGCGCTTCTACCCATCGGGGACAACTTCACCATGGGTCCGGACGACGCCGTGCGGGCCATCGACTTCATCAAGCCCCACACTGTGGTTCCCATCCACTACGACACCTTCGATCTCATTAAACAGGACACCGACGCCTTCCGGGAGAAGGTGGGCGATCGGGCCCGGGTGGAGGTTCTGGCGCCAGGGGAGACCCTGGAGTTGAGCTGAAGGGACGCGTCCTCGTTCACCCTCCCCTTCCCGGGGCGGTGAACATGGCCACCGACCATGCCCTCGCCCGCCGGTTGGGGGAGGGTGAGGCTGTTCTCCGGTTTTACCAGTGGGAGGTGCCGACCCTCTCCTTCGGGAGGAATCAGAGGGCCCGGGGAGCTTACCGGGAGGAGGACATCCGAGGGGCCGGAATGGATCTCGTCCGCCGACCCACGGGTGGACGGGCCGTCCTTCACCACCAGGAGCTCACCTACGCGGTGGTGCTCCCTCTCCGAACCTTGGGGGGGCTCCGGGATGTGTACCGCAAGGTGAACGAAGGGTTGGTCCTGGGGTTGACCCGCCTGGGGGTTCCGGCGGCAGTGAGCGGTGCCACCGGGACGGCGCTGCCCCCCGAAGCGGGCGCATGCTTCCAGGCCCCGGCCGAGGGCGAGGTGGTGGTGGGTGGACGCAAGCTCGTGGGAAGCGCCCAGGCCCGAGTGGAGGGAGCCCTTCTGCAGCACGGCTCCCTTCTGCTTGCTGGGGATCAACGGAGGGCCGAGGTGCTGGACGGGTCCGGCGCAAATCAAGCTCAGGAAACCTCCGGAGCCTACGTTACCCTATCCGAGGTTCTGGCCGAGCCCCCCGAGCTTTCCTCCTTGATTAGAGAGTTGGCCCAAGGCGTGGGGGAAGTCCTGGGGGGGGAGTGGCGGAGAGCTGAACCCACCTCCGAGGAGGAGACAGTGGCGGAAGAGCTTCGTAAGCGGTATGAATCCCCGGACTGGACCTGGCGGAGGTAGCCTGGCCTCACCGGGTCGAACGCTCCCCCTTTCCGGGGGCCGGGAGATGACAGTGCCGCATCCGTACTCGGTAGGTACCGTAGGATCGTTTCTTCTCCTTCTCGTCCTCCACGCTTGCGGGTCCGGGGATGGCGAGGAGCGAAGCGGTATCCCGGACTTCTGCCGGGACGCCCTCGCCGATATGGAGTCCTTCGAGGCGGAGTTTTCGGAGCCCGAGGGGGAGCGCTTCGGGGGAACCGTGGTGGTGGGGGCCATCGGCGATCTCGCCGACGGGATGAACTCCCTCGTCACCGCGGATCATGGCTCGGCGCAGCATCAGGCCTTCGTCAACCAGATGACCCTGGTTCAGGTCGATTCGCAGCTGGAGCCGGAACCGTATCTGGCTCGTTCATGGGATTGGGGTGAGGAAGGCTCGGAGGTCACCTTCCACCTCCGGGACGATGTCCACTGGCACGATGGACGACTCACCACCGCCTACGATGTGGAGTTCACCTTCTTTCGGGCGACTGACCCGGAGACGGGATTCTTCTCCCCCAGTTCGTGGGAGCACTACCGCACCGGGCCCGACGGGGTGG
>SKZC01000047.1 GCA_007127575.1 Gemmatimonadota bacterium | reverse complement strand
TACCGACTCCCGTTGCCTCCCACGGTGGAAATCTTGGCGTGGGGGCCGAACTTGGCTCCCGGGGTGACCGTGGCCAGCCCGTCCGGGTTCGGCGCGGCACGAGGGGATGCCTTCGTTGGAGCCGGCTTCCAGCATCGGACCCGGACCTTCACTCGACCCGATGGCGCTGTGGCCGTGGGTGTGGGCTTCGGTGACCCGCAGGATCGGGTCGGGGTGGAGGTGGTGGCCACTTCATTCGGCACAGTTCGCACTTGTTGTCGGGGGGGAGTGAGCCTGAAGGCGCATCGCCTTCTGCCGGGGAATGCCAGCGTGGCCATGGGATTGGAAAACGCCCTTCTCTGGAACGACAAGGACCACCGCCCCGCCACCGACTCCGGGCGGAGCCCCTATGTGGCCGCGAGCAAGCTGTTCCTTCTCCGGGATGGGGGAGTTCATCCCTTCTCCAGCCTCACCCTGACGGTGGGAGCAGGAAGCGGCCGCTTCCGCAGAGAACGGGACGTGGTAGAGGACCGGTTCGCCGTGAACGCCTTCGCGGCAGCCGGCGTCCGAGTGCTTCCGACGGGGTCCATCGTGGTGGATTGGACGGGGCAGGACCTGGCCGCCGGCTTGTCCCTGGTGCCCTGGGGAGGTCGCCCCCTCTTCGTCACTCCGGCCGTGGCCGACCTCACCACCCGACCTCGGTTCATCGTGGGAGCCGCCTACGGGTTCAACACGGCCGGGATCATTCCATGAACGGGCAGGAGGCCATCATGAACGGGAGGCAGTCCGTGACTCGCAGGCCATGGGGCTCAGCCCCCGCCGTATGGGTTATCGTCATCCTTTTCGCGCACCTCGGAGACTCCCAACTCACGGCCCAGACGGTGAAGCCGGAGGTGGGACGCGCCTTCATGACGGACGTGTCGGGTCCCCCCGTCACCTCGGGAGACCTGGCCGCCGGGCTCTTCATGGGTCAACCGGGGACGGTCCAGACCTTTCAGTGCGCTGCGGCCCAAGCGGTGCGGGACGCCTCCATGGCTCTGCAGGCCGACCTTCAGAATGGCCGGCTCCAGGTGGCGTCGGGAAACCCCACGGTGGTCGTCGCACCCCTGGAGACCCAGCAGACGCTCCTGGAACTCATGGACTCCCCGGAGAGTGAGCCGGGTCCGAACCACCCGCTGGTTCTGGCCCTGACTCCCGAAGTCAACCCCGGCCCCGGTGCGGAAAGCGCCGCCGGAGCTCTCGTCCGGGCCCTCCATGGGCTCATCGCCTCCGGGGTCGAAGTGAGCCCCGAGGATCCCGGCACCCGCGGGGCCACCCACCTCCACGTCGCCACCTCCCGCTACAACGAGTTCCTGAACGCGAGCTCCCGGGGGTTCCTCGCCGATCCGCCGCTGGAGTTTCTGGCGGTACACGTCGCCTTGTCGAGACTGATCATCGCCGCACACGACCAGGCCCACCGGGAGGAGCCGTGTCCCGCGCCGCCCTCCCCCGAGCCGACGAACCCGGAACCGGCGGCCGCCCCCGTGTTGGAGGTGGCCTCCCTCATTTGCCTCCTGGTGGAGGGGGAGTTCCGGGACGTGCCCCTGGTCGTTCGGCCCGTCTCCGGGGACACCGTGGCGGTGATGGAAGGGGAGCGGGTTCCCCTGGAGCGGCTTCGGGACCATGGGGACCCGCATGCCGCTCGTGACTGGGTCCGGTCCGACGAGCCCTTGGAATTCATGGGTTCCCGCTATCTGGCCTTCGGGCCCCCTCGGGCGGTCTCTCCCGGCGAGCTCCGCCCCCTGAGTGGAGGGCCACCCGGATTGACCCTCCTTTCGGCCCCCGACACGAAAGAGTCCCCACCTGATGAGATCTACCTGGCGGTGGGGCCGCATTGCACGGTTCAGCCTTACCAGGTGGAAGAGGAAGTCCGCCAGGTGAGCGGGTGACGAAAATGAAGGTCGAACCATGAACGCCGTCCCCAGGAGCCTGCCCGCTCCCCGGGATGGCCGCACAAAGGAACAGTCCATGGTCAAGAGCGGAACCATCCTCCTCACCGGTGTGGCGGGCTTCATCGGGTCCCATCTAGCTGAGCGGCTCCTGGAGCAGGGAGAGGAGGTGGTGGGCCTCGACCTCTTCGACGACTTCTACGATCCCAGGATCAAGGAAGGGAACCTGACCCGGGCCCGGGAGCACGACCGCTTCACTCTGGTTCGGGGAGACATCCGCGATCGCGGGCTTCTGGCTGGACTTCCTGGCTCCATCGATACGGTGATTCACCTGGCGGCCCGGGCCGGCGTCCGCCCGTCCATCGAGGATCCGGTCCTCTACGCCGATGTGAACATCCAGGGAACTGCCGCACTCCTGGAGTTCGCCCGGCGTCGCGAGGTTCCCACCTTCCTCTTCGCTTCCTCGTCCTCGGTCTACGGGAACAACGAGCGGGTGCCCTTCCACGAGGACGACCGGGTGGACCATCCCATCTCCCCGTACGCGGCAACCAAGAAGGCGGGGGAGCTCCTCTGTCACACGGCGACCCACCTGGACGGGATCACCTGCGTCGCCCTGCGCTTTTTCACCGTTTACGGCCCACGCCAGAGACCGGACCTGGCCATACACAAATTCGCCCGGCTGTTGGCGTCGGGTGAGAAAATCCCCATGTACGGGGACGGCTCCACCGAGCGGGATTACACGTACATCGACGACATTCTTCAGGGTGTGGAGGGCGCTCTGCGGTACGGGCGAGGGCGAACCGGTGGCTTCCAGATCTTCAACCTGGGAGAGAGCCGGACCATCCGACTCTCGGAAATGATCCAGGTGCTGGCGGAGGAGATGGAGCTCACGCCCCGAATCCGACGGCTTCCAGCTCAGCCCGGGGACGTACTCCGCACGTACGCCGACATCACTCGGGCCCGGGAGCTCCTGGGGTATCGACCGGTAGTGGGGTTCCGGGAGGGGATCCGCTCCTTCCTCCAGTGGTTCGAGCACCAACCTGGAAACCTGGGAGCACCGAGATGAGGGGTTGGCTCCCCGGAGAGGCCACGGAAGTGAAGGCGTAGTCCGGCACCGTGCTGGGAATCCTCCTCCTCCTGAGCCTCCTTCTGGCCCACGAGATGTTGGACGCACCCCTTCCGTCCCCCGTTCAGGCTTCCCTGGACCGGGGCGTCACGTCCGGGCGACGGGACGTGAGGCCGCTGCCACGGGGCCTGGGCGGGCTCCGGCTCCCGCTTCGCCCCATCCAACTCGCTCGAGACCACCTATTTCGTCCAGGAAGGGCCCGTCGACTTCTCGTGGGGCCGAAAGGGGAGGCGGCCGCCACGAGCCCGCATGGAGCGGAGGGAGACCATGTGGGAGGCTAGCCCTCAGGTCTTCGGTCTCCGGGTCGATGTGGAAGAGCTTCTCCCGCCGGAGCGGTTCGGTTTCGGATGGGATTTGACGCCGGGAGAACGAATCCTCGCCCTGGCCCGCGGCCTGGCCTCCAGCCCGGAGTGGCAGGAGATGGAGGACGCGGTCCTGGTGGTCCGGGTCCAGCCGCCGTACGGCCTGGCGGTCATCGGTCGGTTCACCCCGGACCAGATCCCCCGAGTGAGACGGCTTCCCGCTGCGCTGACGTCCCTTCTCCCCCGGTTCAGGCCCGTCACGTACCGCGAGGTGGAGGAGGATTGCGTGCTTCTGGGAGAGCGCCTTGTGGAGACCTTCGGGCGCCAGGAGTTGCACGGGCTCGCCTATACAGGCATTCCTCGGGGGGGGCTCATCGTGCTGGGGATGCTGTCCTACGTTCTCGGCCTCTCCCGGGAGCGGCTTTCGCAGGGGGCGGCCCACCCGGGTCCTCTGGTGGTGGTGGACGACTGTGCCCTCACAGGACGCCGCTTCGGTGAGGTCCTCCGTGAACACCCGGGCCGGGAGGTGGCCTTCGCCCACCTCTACTCCCACCCCGATCTCCGGGACGCCATCCGCCGACGGGAGTCCCGGGTCATCGCTACGCCGTGGGCTCGGGACCTCCACGGTCACGCGTCGGACATTCTGGGGCCGGACCACGAGGCGTGGGTCCGGCGGTGGATCCGGAACGGGTACGGGAGGACGCGGTGCGCTTCGTGGGTGAGTTGGAGAGCCGCGGGCTCTTGGATCGGGGGATCTCGGCGCCTGGGGGGAATGAAGTCCGATGATGAGCGCCGATCCGGTCTCTCGCCCCCGGTCCCGGGTCTGGGAGCTCATCGAAATCCGAGAGTGCCCACCCTCGACCTCTCCGTAGGCTTCGCGCTCTCTCCCGGCGGGAGCGGTGGGTGCTGGGGCGAGGTTTCCTCCTCCGCCTGGCCCCCAGAACGGCTCTCGCCATCGTTCCCTTCCGGTGGGTCTTGGCGCGGGTCCACCGGGCTCCGACCCGGACACCGGATCGCTCAGGCTCCAAGGCCAGGACCGCGAGCCCCCTTTTCGGTGGTCTCTGTACTTCCTCAACCGCCGGCTCGTTCGCACCCCATCCGGCCCTGCACCACCTCCGTACCGTCCTTCCAGATTCTCTCCCTCTCCCTCGTCCTCTCCTGAAGCCGGCGTAACCACCCGCCCGTCTGGCACACTCTGGAGCCCCCGACCGTGGGTCAAACCGTCCACGTCGTGGCGTCGGCGTGTTGGCGTCCCTCGCATGCATCGTCACCGCAACGGGGTGTGGTGAGTTAGCCACGGACTGATCCCCACATGTGTGGTGGCACATCGGCAACTCCATGTCCTGGGCGCGGGGGTCTTCCGGGATCAGGGATGAACGATAGCTCACTATGAAAG
>SKZC01000013.1 GCA_007127575.1 Gemmatimonadota bacterium | reverse complement strand
GCTCACCCCGGAGCTGAACACGGGAATCCGCCTGGGATCGTCTCGGCTCCAGCGAAGGTCAGGCGGGTTTTCATCGTCCCAGGCCAGCCCTCCGTCGGTGAAGAGGACGAGCTCCGTGGGAAGGAAGGGGAGCTCAGTGAGACCGAACCGCTCCGTTCCCACCAGGGGAAGCCGCACCTCCAGGTTGGCCACCGCCAGCCGGTGTCCGAAGAGTTGATCGAACGGGGGACACCCCCCGGATCCTAGAGGCTCCGCCTCGTTTCCCTCCGGTTCCAAGCCACACTCCCGCGACCGGAAGGAGTGAGGGGAGTATCCGCGTATGTAGCTCTCCCAACCCAGGAAGAGGGGCTGGATCACCGAGTCGTAGAGGTCGCTTCCGTAGCGACCGAAGTGGAAGGCCCTCACCCCAAAGGTGAGCTCGGGCCAGGGGTTGAGGTACCTCCTGAAGTCGGCGGTCACCGTACGATATTCCAGGTTGCCCTGGGTGTTGCGAACCTCGAGTCGGTACCGATGTCCCCGGACCGGGGACGTAAACCCGAAGACGCTGTTGTCGCCTACCAGAGCCACCGATTGTTCGAAGAGGTGCAGGGGGGCCGGGGCGAGCTCGTTCCGACTCTCCCGGTGGTGGTCCACCAGCCGGCCGAGCTGGTCGAACTCCAGAAACTCCCGCTCCACATCGAAGGAGTATCGGCTGACGCCCAGCCCCAGGTCCAACCTCCGGGTGGAGTGGAAGGGGTAGGAGAGCAGACCCTGGGTCTGAGTCAGGAAGACTCGTTCCAGGTCCTGTACGAAGAGGGTGTTGCCCGTGGCGGGGTCCCTCCGGATCCCTGAGCGGAGCATGAGGTACGGGATCCGGCCCGCTCCTATCCCCCAGTTCCACCGGCCTTCCCGGTTCTGGTAGAATGCTTGCCCCCCTACGTCCTTCCAGCCCCCCTGGGCCTGAACCGCCACCCCCAGGGTCCGGTTCCCCAACATGTCACTGAAATAGGCGGCGGCGGATCCCCTCACGAACCCGCCGAACTGGTCGGTGCCGGCACCGATGCTCGGTTGGCCGACGTAGTCGAGCTCCAATGAGGGGGTGTAGTCCGAAGCCTCCGTCGCCACCAGGGAACCCGGGGAGGGAAGGCCGGTGTCAGGGCTGGAGAGGTAGGCTGAGACCCGGCGGTTCACCGGGGAGTCCACGGGAGGGAGCCGGCGGCCCAGGGATCCCTCCTCCGCCTCCGAGGCCTCTGCCGTGGCACGGCTCCCTTCCAGGGCTTCCTGTGAGTCCACCGAGTAGATGTGGAATTGGAAGTCCTGGAAGACGGAGAAGGCCACGGTACCCGTCTCCGAGGCGACGCTGAGGGCGGGAGCCATGGGGGTGATGCCGCTCACCCCGGTGGCCAGGCGGGTGACCCGGTGGATGTTCTGCCCTTCCAGCTCCATCCGGTAGACATCGCTGAAACCGTCGTGGTCGGAAAGGAAGTAGAGGCTTTCCCCGTCGGGGCTGAACTGGGGATTCGAGTGCCGGACGTTGCCCAGCCCTTCCAGCACTTCCACCTCGTTCGTCTCCAGGTCCAGGAGGGCCAGCCGCATCTCGCTGTAGGTGAGGCGCTGAAAGTCCGTCTCCGGCCCCCGGTCCGACGCGAAGACCAGGGTGCGTCCGTCCGGGGAGAAGGAGGGATGGTAATTGGCGTGCCGGTCCCGGGTGAGACGTCGCGTCTCCCGGGTTTCCAGATCCAATACAAAGAGGTCGGTGAAGCCTCCGGCCTGTCCTGCGAAGGCGAGCTGGGTTCCCTCGGGAGACCAGGTGGGGCTCGTGATCTCCCCGATGGCCGAGTCCACCGGGAGCCGGTCCCGGACTCGCCCCGTTTCCACGTCGTACACCACCAGCTCGTTTCGCCCTCCGGCGAAGACGCTCACGGCCAGCCGTCCACCGTCGGGCGACCAGGCTCCCGAGGAGTCGATGAATCGGAGGGCTTCGAAGTGGGGGTCGGCACGACTGTCCGCCAGCTTGCGGATGATCTCGCCGGTGCGCGCGTCGGCCAGGAAGAGGTCGAAGCTGAAGAGATCGCGCTCGGAGATGAAGGCCAGGGTGCGACCGTCGGGACTCAGCGAAGGGGCCAGGTTCTGGTGGCCCGCGCCGGTGGATGGAGCCAGGAGCAGGGTGCCCGCTTCCCCCGGGGGCGTCCGCCCCTCCATTCGGGGTCCGTAGTGATCTTTCAGGTCCTGGTGCCACCGTGCGGCCAGTGAATCGTTGCTGAGTCCCAGCACTTGAGCGGTGGCCGACTCCCACCCGGTCCGGAGGGCGGATCGGAAGAGGCGCACAGCCGCTTCGTCCCCGTACGAGCCGCCCACCCAGGCCCAGAAAGCGTGGCCGAAACGATACGGAAAGTAGCGGCCGTCCCGGGTCATCTGCCGAGGAGTGGGAAGATCGTCTCGAAGGATGGCGTCCCGAAGCCACATTCCGGTGTGGGGGGCGTCGTCGCCAAGTGACAGGTATTCCGCCATTCCCTCCACGAACCAGAGGGGGAGCCGCATCAGGGCCTGGAGTCCTCCTCCGCGCCGGGCCTGCGCGATGTTGAACTGAAAGGCGTGAACCAGCTCGTGCCCCAGGACGTGGTCCGTGGCCGCGTACGATCCGGCCAACGGCATCACCACCCGGTCCTTCAGCCCCTCCGTTACGCCCCCCGTCCCCTCCCCGATCCGACCTCCGATAGTGTTCGTCTGCTGAAAGTCCGGGTGGTCTGCATAGAAGATGAGCGGCTTGGAGACCTCGAACTCATGCTGGAAAAGCCGGGCGAGCCGCTCGTACCAGCGTTCGGCCATTCGGGCCACGTCCTCCAGCGCCTCCTGCTTCTCCGGATAGAAGTGGATGTCGAAGTGAGGGGTCTCCAGGACCTGAAACTCGAAGGCGTCGTACTGAACCTTGTTCTGACCGAAGTACTGGCCCTCGAGGGGGAGGGGGAACCAGATTACGATGAGCCAGACGACGAGCAGGGGGAGGGGGTTGGGGGGTCGGCCCCCGTCGCCTCCCGGATTCCGGCGCCAGGAAGGAGCTCGGGCGCGGGGAAAGGACGATGACTGGAATGCCATTATCTCACCCGTGCACAGGGGGGGGGACGCCCATGGGCGAGCCGGGGCAGTTCGTGGGTCCGGACCGTCCCGGGTGGGGCCAGTGGCCCCGAGGACTCCACCGTCCATGGGCAGCATCCACCACTCAAGTGGAGTATATGGACAAACTCGACAACGCGCACCCCGAAGGTGTTCGGGTCGGGCCGTTTCCCGGGAATCGAAGCGGCCGGAGAAGCTTCTCGACGCGCCGGGGGTGGGTCGGGGGACTCCTGTTGGTCTGCTCGGCCGTCCTGGTGGGATGTGGGGAAGGGCCGGATCGGGTGGAGGATCTTCCCCTGGTCCACGAGCTGGCATCGCCGGCGGGGCCCGGAAGTGGCGAGTCGAACCTGGCCCCGGATCACGATGGTGGGGCCTGGATGAGCTGGCTGGAGCCCGGCTCCGAGAGAGACCACGCCCTCCGGATTGCCCGGTTCCATGAGGGCGTCTGGACTCCGGCGCGGACCGTGGTGGAGCGGGACAGCTTCTTCGTGAACTGGGCGGACTTTCCCTCGGTGATTCCGGTCCATCCCGATCTCCTGGTGGCGCATTGGCTCCATCGGGGGCCCATGGGAGGTTTCGACTACAGCGTGCGGATCGCCCATTCCCGCGACGACGGAGAGAGCTGGTCGGAGGAGTGGATCCCCCATGAGGATGGAACGAACACGGAGCATGGGTTCGTTTCCATCTTTCCGTGGGGCTCGGATGAAGTGGCAGCCATCTGGTTGGATGGTCGGGACTACGCCCGCTTCGAGGAGGAGGGTGGAGGGGAGGGCGGGGCGGATCCGCCGGAGATGGCCCTGCGTTTTCGGTCGTTCCATCCTGAGCGGGGGCCGGGCGCCAAGGAGGTTATCGATTCCCGGGTCTGCGACTGTTGCCAGACGACGGTGGCTCTTCCTGGGAACGGGCCGGTGGTGGCCTACCGGGACCGCACCGAGGGTGAGGTCAGAGACATTTCAGTGGCGCGTCACGACGGGGAAGGGTGGAGTACCCCTCGCCCGGTCTATGACGATGGTTGGGAGATCCCGGCATGTCCGGTAAACGGTCCCGCCTCCGACGCCTTGGGTGACCTCGTGGTGCTGGCCTGGTTTTCGGCGGCAGACGACCGACCCGTGGTTCGAGTGGCGTTCTCCCGGGATGGCGGAGCCACCTTCGGTGATCCGGTGCGGGTGGACGGAGGCGATCCGGCCGGCCGCGTCCAGGTTCGTTTCGTGGACGGGGAGGACGTGGCGGTGAGCTGGCTCGAACGGGTGAGCGGTGCAGGGGAGATCCACCTGCGTCGTGTGGGGCTGGATGGGCGCCGGGGGCGGACATTCCGGGTGGCCTCCACGGAGGACAGTCGGGCCAGCGGGTTTCCGCGGATGGTGGCCCTTCCCGGAAACACGCTCCTCTTCTCCTGGACGGATCCATCGGGAGAGGGCCTGGTGAGAACGGCGCAAGCGGAGGTGCCATCATGGTGAACACGGGAAGGTGGGTGACCTGCGGTTTGACTCTCGGGCTCCTCTTCGTTGTGTCCTGTGTTCCCGAGCATTCCGGGCCTCCGTCCCAGGGGGCCGAGGCGCCTCCCTACAGAGGGACCACCCTGGACGGGGAAGATGTGGAGCTGGCGGACCTCCGGGGGGGGCCGGTTCTCCTCAATGTC
>SKZC01000277.1 GCA_007127575.1 Gemmatimonadota bacterium | reverse complement strand
GGAACACGCAGCCTCGGAGGAGCTCATCGACCGTATGGCAGCCGCTCTGGAAAACCCCAGACACGACCCCCATGGGGCTCCCATCCCCACCCGGTCCGGGGACGTGGAGAGCACGAACCACGCCGCCCTGGCCGAGATGAGCGTAGGCGACCACGTGGAAATCCGGGCCGTTCCCGACGACGACCCGGACCGCCTCCGATTCATGGAGGCCCGAGGCCTCATGCCCGGCGTGCAGCTCATAGTGGTAGAGCGCGACCCCTTCGACGGCCCGGTTACCGTCCGGGTCCTGGCCGGGGAAGCATCCCGGACGCAGGTGCTCGGGGCGGATCTGGCTCAGCGAATCTTCGTGGCTCCCCGGGAAGGGGAAGGCAGGCCTCCCAGCCCATGACCCGAACCGAATGGCTCAGCCGAGTCCCTCTTTTCCGCGAGCTGGACCCTCGGGTCCTCTCCCGGATCGCCGACCTGGCGGAGGAGAGAACGTTCGACACGGGACGGCGTGTAGTGAACATGGGGGAGCCCGGTGACACCCTCTACGTCCTTCTGGAGGGCGCCGTGGCCGTCCTCTACCCGGCGAGAAGTGAGGAGTTTGAGCTAGCCCGCCTCGGTCCAGGGGAGTTCTTCGGAGAAATGGCCCTCCTGAACGACTCCCCCAGGAGTGCCTCGGTTCAGGTGCTGGAGCCCACCCGGGCACTCGCTCTCCGGAAGGATGCCTTCAGGCGGATCGTCCAGGAGTCTCCGGAGCTTGCCTTGAAGCTGCTGGAAACGCTGTCCACCCGCATTCGGCTGGCGGATCGGAGCCTGGGGGCGCTCAAGGACGAAGCGCTCAGGGACCCTCTCACCGGACTCCTGAACCGACGGGCCTTCCACGACCGCCTCCGGGAGGAGGTGGATCGCTTTCACCGATATGGAGAGAACTTCGCCCTCATCCTCCTGGACCTGGACCGGTTCAAATCCATCAACGACACCCTGGGCCACGACGTGGGGGATCAGGTTCTCCGCTGGGTGGGCCGGATCCTCCTGGAGCACACCCGAACGGCGGATACACCCTTCCGGATCGGTGGTGAAGAGTTCGCCATCCTGGCCCCCTCCACACCGGGAGAGGTGGCGGAAAAAGTGGCCCAGCGTCTGGTCCTCCTCGTTGCGGAGGCACGGCCGGCGGCGGAATCGGAGCTCCGGGTGACCATCTCCGCGGGCTTTGCAGCGATCCCGGACCACGCCGACGACGCGGATGTGCTCTTTCAGGTGGCGGACCAAGGGCTTCTCCAGGCAAAGGAGGGCGGGCGCAACCGGGTCATGGCTCCGGGGGTTTGACCCACCGGGAGGTCAAAGGGCCTTTCGAACCCGGATTCCTCGCTCCTCCATCACCTGGAGGATTTCATCCACGTGGTCGGGCCCCCGGGTCTCGATCTGGAGGACGATCTCCACGTCTCCCACGGACAGATCCGCGAAAGCTCGCTGGTGAAAGACCTCCAGGACGTTGGCGCCCGTAGCGGCCACCAACTCGGTGAGGCGAGCCAGAGCTCCGGGCCGATCCCGTACCGTGGCCACCAGGCGAGCGAGTCGACCGTCCCGAACCAGGCCCCGGTCGATGATCCTGGAAATCATGTTCACATCGATGTTTCCACCACAGAGGAGGGCCACCACCCGCTCCTCTGGCTCCACCGCCACCACGCCGGCGATGAGCGCGGCCAACGAGGCCGCCCCGGCCCCTTCTACCACGGACTTTTCCCGCTCCAGAAGGAGCAGGATCGCTCGAGCCACTGCGTCGTCGTCCACCACCACCAGGTCGTCCACCAGGTCGCGGATCAGTGGAAAGGTCCGGTCCCCGACCCGTTTTACCGCGATCCCATCGGCAATGGTGTCCGCGCTCTCCATCTCCACGACCCGACCCGCCTCCACCGAGGCTCGTGCCGAGGGAACGGATGCGGATTCGACGCCCACAATCCGGACCTGCGGCCGTACCGCTTTCACTGCCGACGCCACCCCTGAGACCAGTCCTCCCCCTCCGATGGGAACCAGAACCGTGTCCATGTCGGGGACCTGCTCCAGGAGCTCCAGCCCCAGCGTACCCTGCCCTTCGATGACCCGGTAGTCGTCGAAGGCGTGGATCATCACCCAGTCCTCGGAAGCCTCCAGGCTCCGGGCGTGGGCCAGGGCACCGTCGAAGGTGGCCCCCACCAACTCCACTCTGGCACCGTAGCTTCTGGTGTTCTGGACCTTTATGAGGGGAGTGGTCTGGGGCATGACCACAGTGCACGGGATCCGGAGGCGGGCGGAGTGATACGCCAGCGCCTGGGCGTGGTTGCCTGCGCTGGCCGTGACCACACCTTGCTCCCGCTCCTCCGGTGAGAGGTGGAGGAGTCGGTTCAAGGCGCCCCGCACTTTGAAGGAGCCGGTGAGCTGCAGGTTCTCGAACTTGAGGTGAAGACGACCCGGGATTTGGTCCGAGAAGCGCTGGGTCTCGGAGCAGGGCGTCTCCAGCACCTCAGCGCCGATCCGCTCCCGGGCCCGGCGAATCGCGTCCAGGTCCGGAGGCTCTTCAGGGAGCACCATCTCCCCCAAGGGAACGGTGCAAATGATGGATTCTCCAACCTTCCTCCCCCCGCACCAGAAGGAGGGTCTCGGTGGCGAAGCCGGAGGGGACGGACTCCTCCACCTCTTCACCCACCTGGTGCACCTGATATCGGGTGACCACCAGAGCCGCATCCTGGAAGAGGGAAACCTGCGACTCCACCGGCTCCAGGGCGACCCCCTCCTCCTCCAGTCGAAGCACCTCCAGGAGGATCTCTCCCCGAGAAGCCGTTTCCGGATCCAGGTCCACAAACCGATCCAAAATGACCGCACCGGGGTCCACCAGCGAAAGCGCCCTGGAGAGGTCCCCCGCATCCATGGCGTCCCGGAAGGTGTCCTGCACGAGGCGCACCGAGTCCGCGGCCCGTTCCTCTTCCGTAGCGGGGGGCTGCGTCTCGGATTCCTCCACGACTTCGTCCGAGGGATCCGGCCGCCGTTCGAAGGTGCATGCCACCGAGAGGAGAACCACCGAAACGACGGCGAACCGGAACCCCGCTCCGTTCGTCCACCGGTCCGTCACAGGCACGCGACTCCGCTCCCCCTTCGAAGGTGGATCCACTCGGTACTAACCCTCCCGCCGATAGACCCCGACGGAGAGAGGAGGCTCGACCCAGCGGCGAAAGTGATATCGATTCCGGCCTTCCACCACCACGGTCTTGCGGTGCTCCCTGAGCTTGGGGTAGTCCACCCCCGACCGGTTCTCCACCAGGAGAACCTCCTCATCCGCCAGGTGACTCTCTAATTCCGAAAGCTCCGATTCCAGCCTCTTCAGAACCTCCGCCTCGACCTCGGACTGGACCCACCCCTCGGCCTCCGGGGAGAACTCCCGCTCCTCCACCTTCCGGTACCGTCGTTCGAACTCGTCGGTGGAGAGGGACCAGTCTTCCTCCCGCTGGAATCCGATCTCGGATAGGGCGTGAGATTTGAAGTTCGGTCGAACGGCCTCCACCTGGTCACCGTAACGCCGGACGATCATGGACGAAGGAGCTCCGCGAGCTCCTCCGGTGAGAGTGTGGAAGGATCTCGGGAGCCCACGCCCCGGGACGATCTGGCGTGCTTCATCGGCTCCCGTTTGGAGCTCTCGTCCTCCGAAGCCACGCCCCCCCCGTAATCGAAACCATCGAGATGGACCCGCTCCAACTTGCGACCCAGGAGGAGCTCAATGGACTTGAGCTTTCCAAAGTCCCCCGCCGTCACGAAGGTCACGGCGGTTCCCAGCGCTCCGGCACGGGCCGTCCGTCCGATCCGGTGCACGTAGTCCTCAGGATCCGAGGGGACGTCGTAGTTCACGACATGAGAGATCCCTTCCACATCTAATCCCCGCTGAGCCACGTCGGTGGCCACCAGAACACGCACCTCTCCTGTCGCGAACCGGTCCAGGGCTCGGGTCCGATGGCGCATGTGTCGGTCGCCGTGAAGTACATCGCTGGAGACCTCCCCCTGATCCAATCGGGACTTGAGGGCATCGGCGCCGGCTTTGGTGCGAGTGAAAACGAGCACCTGATCCCACCCCTTCTCCCCCAGGAGCTTGAGTAGGAGCTCCCGCTTCTTCTCGGGCTTCACCGGGTAGACCTTCTCCTCGATCCCCTCGGCGGTGGTGGTCCCCGGAGCCGCTTCCACCCATACGGGATCCGTGGTGACTCTCAAGGCCAATGCGTGGACCCCATGGGGGAGAGTGGCGGAGAACAGCATGGTCTGCCGGGAGCGGGGGCTCCTGCGAAGCACGTCTTCGATCTGAGGCCGAAACCCCATGTCCAGCATCCGGTCCGCCTCATCCAGGACCAGAACCTTGAGGCCGCTCAGGTCCACCTTTCCCTGACCGAGGTGGTCGTTGAAGCGGCCCGGAGTGGCGGCGATGATCTCGTACCCCTCCCGGAAGGCGGTGGCCTGGGGTCCGTAGTCCACGCCTCCCACGACGCACTCCACCCGAAGGGTGCTTCCCCGGGCCAACGCTCGGGCATCCTCAGCCACCTGCTGGGCCAGCTCCCGAGTGGGACAGAGGACCAGGAGCTGGAGACCTCCGCCGGCTTCCAACCGCTCCATGGACGAAAGGAGAAAGGCGCCGGTCTTCCCGGTCCCGGTCTGAGCCACCCCCACCACGTCCTTCCCCTCCAACGCCGGAGGGATCGCCTTCCACTGGATGGGAGTGGGTCGCTCCCAGCCCT
>SKZC01000032.1 GCA_007127575.1 Gemmatimonadota bacterium | reverse complement strand
TCGGGCGCTGGTCACTGAGCGGGCGGGAAGGGTGCGTCTGGTGGACGCCGGTGGTGAGTTGCAGCCGGAGCCCTGGGCTGCGCCCGAAGACGTCTTCCACAGTGGGGGTGGAGGGGTCATGGGGCTGGACCTACACCCAGCCTTCCCCGAGGAGCCGTGGGTCTATGTGATGTACACGGAGGAGCGAGCCGACGGCCCGGTGAACCGCGTGGTCCGCTGGCGAGACGAAGGAACCCGGGGGACGGGAAAGGAAGTGATCCTGGACGATCTACCCGCGGCCAACACCCACAACGGAGGCCGCATCACCTTCGGACCCGACGGGATGCTGTACGTCACCATCGGGGACACGGGGGATGCCGAGCGGTCCCAGGAGCTGGACGACCTTCGGGGGAGCATTCTCAGGGTCACCCCCTCGGGGGAGGTTCCCGACGACAACCCGTGGCCTGGAAACCCCATCTGGGCATATGGATTCCGGAACGCCCAGGGGCTAGCCTTCCATCCCGAGACCGGCGCTCTCTTCGTGGCAGATCACGGCCCTCAGGCGCGAGATCAAGTCCATGTGGTGGAAGGGGGGGGGAACTACGGCTGGCCCCGGGTGCTGGGAGCGGCGGGGGTGGCGGACTACGAGGACCCCTTGCTGGAATGGGATCCGGCGGCCCCACCGGGCGACCTCATCTTCCAGAACGGCGAGCTCCTCTTCAGTACCCTGCGCTCTCAGGCGCTTATCCGGATCGCCTTCGAGGAGCCCGCCGCGCCGTACCGGGCGGCACGGAAGGTCCGTTGGTTCGCTCCCCGGGATCTGGGGGACTCCCCGATGGGAGAGAGCGAGTCCCGTTTCGGACGTCTTCGGGCCATGGCCGTGGGGCCGGATGGGGCCCTCTACCTGGGAACGAGCAACCGGGACCGGGGGAGGGGGGTGATCCGGGAAGGGGACGACCGGATCGTGCGCATCGCTCCGAACTGACGGATGCTTCCCTTCACGTGCCGCAGAACGTCTGAGTGACCCGGTCCTCTTCCCTGGGGGGGCGGGCATACTCGGCGTTCTCCGGTTGATCGTCATAGGGCCGGGAAAGGACCTCCAGGAGCCGCTCCATGGGGCCGAAGTCCATCCGCTCCACCGCCGCGTCCACCGCCTCCTGGGCCAGGTGGTTCCGGAGGACGTAGGCCGGGTTCACCTGCCGCATCTCCGCCTGCCGCTCCGCATCGGGCCGGCCCTGGGAGGCCAGGCGCTCCCGCCACCGGGAGGCCCAGGCATCGAAGCTTTCCGGGTCGCGGAATTGGGATCGGGCGCGGCGGTCCCCGTCCTCCGGGGCTGAGCCGAGTCCCGAAAGCTCCCGGAAGGTCCGGGTGAAGTCGGCCTCGTTCTCCTTCATCCTCCGCAGAAGATCCAGGGCCAGCTCCAGGTCTCCGTCGTGGGTGCCGGAAAGCCCGATCTTTCGGAGCAGACCTGCGTGGTACGTGGCCAGAAATCGCTGGGGGAACAGCTCCAGCGCGTCCTGGGCCCGTTCCACGGCCGCCTCCTCGTCCGCGTCCAACAGAGGCAGAAGCACTTCGGCCAGGCGGGCCAGGTTCCAGTGAGCGATCCCGGGCTGCTGGTCGTAGGCGTACCGGCCCTGCCAGTCGATGGAGCTGTAGACCTCCCCGGGCCGATAGGGATCCAGGAATCCGAAAGGACCGTAGTCGATGGTCTCTCCCACGATGGAGGTGTTGTCCGTGTTCATCACCCCATGGATGAACCCTACCAGCATCCAGGAAGCCACCATCTCGGCCGTCCGCCGGGTGGCTTCCTCGAGCAAGCCCAGGTAGGGGTTCTCACCGTCCTCGAGGTGCGGGTAATGGCGCTGGATGACGTACTCGGCCAGCCGTTGCACGGATTCCCGGTCCCCCCTTCGGCCGAAATACTCGAAGGTGCCCACGCGGACGTGGCTCGTGGCCACCCGGACCAGGATTCCACCGGGCTCGGGGCCTTCCCGGAAGACTTGCTCCCCTGTGGTGAGGCAGGCCAGGGCCCGGGTGGTGGGGATCCCCAGCGCCGACATGGCTTCGCTCCCCAGGTACTCTCGGACCACAGGGCCGATGGAGGAGCGACCGTCCCCTCGTCGGGAGTAGGGGGTTTGGCCGGCGCCTTTGAGCTGGAGGTCCCACCGGGTTCCCGACGGATCCACCACCTCACCCAGCAGGATGGCTCGACCGTCGCCGAGCTGGGGCACCCAGCCTCCGAACTGGTGCCCTGCGTAGACCATGGCCACGGGATCGGCACCCTGGGGCACTCGGTTTCCGGCCAGAAGCCGGACTCCCTCTTCCGACCCCAACACCTTGGGGTCCAGCCCCAACTCTTGAGCCAGCGTTTCATTCAGACGGACCAGACCGGGCTCCGCCACCGGCGTGGGGGCGACCCGGCTATGAAATGCCTCCGGGAGGGAGGCGTAGGTGTGCTCCAGAGGGAGGTCGTCGACGATGGGCGCCATGGGGGGGCTCGAGCTGGGAGACACCAAGGGCTTCCACTCCGACCTACCCGTTCCCATCGCGTCGGTTCGTCCGCCGCGCGCTGGAAGGGACCCATCGGCACCCTTCCCAGGTACGATTCCTTCGTTGGTCCAGGATCGGGGCCCCGGCTCAGCGCTTTCGTTCCGTGGAGTGTCGTCCGTCCACAGGGACGCCATGGTTCAGGTTCACCCCCATGAGGAGAAATGAGACGGATGATTTCCAGACGTGAGTGGCTTCGGGTCACGGCGGGAGCGGGCGCTGCGGTCACCCTGGGCGCGTGTGGTGGGAACGGAAGTGGTGAGGCTGCCAACGCCGCCGCCAACGGGGGGGCGGCGGGCGGTGTGGGAGCGGATGCCGCCTCCCAGACGGGGGAGATGATCCTCCGGACCATTCCCTCCAGCGGAGAGCAAATTCCGGTTATCGGTCTCGGTGGACGGTGGATCTCCACCAACTCCACCCCTGAGGAGCTGGAGGAACATCGGGCCGTCCTCCACGCCCTGGCCAATGGAGCCGAGGGGATGGGGCGGGTGTTCGACACCGCGGCGGGCTACGGTGGGGGTGCCTCCGAGGAGTACTCCGGCGAGTGGGCCCAGGAGGACGGCTTCGCCGACGACATCTTCTGGGCTTCCAAGGTGAACGTTGCCGGGAGAGGGGGGGACTCAGCCGACCCCGAAGCCGTCCGGGAGCAGATCGAGCGGTCCTTCCAGCGGCTCCGGGTTCCGGAGATTGATCTGCACCAGGTCCACAACATGGGCGATCCGCCGACCCAGCTCGGCATCCTCCAGGAGTACAAGGAGGAGGGCCGGATCCGCCACATCGGAATCACCACCACCAGCGAGGGGCAGTATCCCGCCCTGGCCGAGGTCATGCGTGACTATCCCATCGACTTCGTCAGCGTGGATTACGCCATCGACAATCGCACGGTCGAGGAGCTGATCCTTCCGCTGGCACAGGACGAAGGGATCGCGGTCATGGTCTATCTTCCCTTCGGTCGGACCCGGATGTGGGCACGGATCGGCGATCGACCCCTTCCGGATTGGGCTTCGGAGTTCGACGCCTCCACCTGGGCCCAGTTCATGCTCAAGTTCGTGGTGGCGCACCCCGCCGTGACGGCGGCGGCTCCGGGGACGAGCAACCCGGACCACATGGTGGACAACCTGGGGGGCGGTCGTGGCCGGCTCCCCACCGAGGACCACCTCCGGAGGATGGTGGAGCTGGTGGAGGCGCTGCCGCAGGCCTGACCGGCGCGGTTGGTCGTCCTGCCCGGGGGGCGACGGTGGGTGGCCGCGTTTCAGCTCCTCCCCGGTTCCCCGCCTTTCGTCGTGGTTTCGGGGACGCCCAGGTCCAGGATCTCATCCAGCAGGAAAAGATCGGTGAGAAGGGCCCGGAGGTGGATGGAGGCGTTGAGGTTGTCCACGAGCTGAGAGCTGATGGAGGGTTGAGCCGACACGAGGCGGAGGGCCGCTCCGGCCTTCCGGGCATCGTCCGCCACCACGTGGCGGAATTCGTCGAGCCGGTGGGAGGCAGCAGGCTCGGACTCCTCCCCCTCCATGAGGGCTCCCATTACGTCCGACAGGCCCGCGACGGCCTCCTCCACTCGGCCCAGGTATTCTCGGAGCTCGGCCCCAGGCCCCGAGTCCCCGTCGCCGGCGAGTCCCTGGGCGGCGTAGGCGAGGAAGAACTCGTATCCTTCCTCGATGGTGTCGATCCGATCCCGAAGCTGTTCTCTAGGCGTCATCCCCTTCCCTTACTCATCCGTGGCGCGGGACGCAACCGATCCGGCGGTCGCCGAAGGTTCCGGCCGGACAGGCGGGCGAGGGGGGCGTTTCCCGTCGCCACCGTTCAGCGGCCACCGGCTCGGGTCGTGATGCCGGAGGTATTCGTCCCTGGTGATCCAACCTTTGAACATGGAGCGGGTGATCCAGAGGTTGTCCGGCCGGATGGCAAAGTAGATGTGGGCCATGATGAGGCCCACGAAGCCCACCGAGGCTACTCCGTGAAGGACGTAGGTCCACCCCCAGACCTGGTCCGACCACCCGAGGACGTAGGGGTTCGCCGCCCAGAACCAGGTGTCCACTCGGAACATCATGAGGATCCCGGTGACGATCACGGCGAGGCCCGCAAGAGCCGTGAGGTGGTGAAAGAGCTTGTTTTCCAATCCCCACTTCCCGGGCCTCTCTCCGGGGTCCTCCCCTCGACCCAGGAAGAAGCGCAGTCGGTCCATCCCTTCAGCCAGCTCGGCACGGCCGATCCAC
>SKZC01000227.1 GCA_007127575.1 Gemmatimonadota bacterium | reverse complement strand
TGAGGAGTACGTCCACCCGCGCCATGGGGAGCCCCAGGGTGCGGCCGAATTCAGGGTCGAAGCTCAGGAGCTTGAACTCCTTCCAGAAAGCCAACGTCACGAGAACGGCCAGGGCCCCCAGGGAGAAGATGACTATCAGGTCCCGCTCCAGGAGGGTGGCGGCCTGCCCGAATAGAAAGGTGTCCAGCCCCGCCTGTGCCGCCGTGGGATCCCTCTGCAGGTAGGTGAGGATCATGAGGCCCACTCCGAAGAAGACGGAGAGGACGATCCCCAGGGCGGCGTCTTCAGGAACGCGACTCCATCGCACCACCGCCATCACCACCAACGTCCCGACCCAGCCCGCCACCGCCGCTCCCAGGACGAGGGTGAGGGTGGCCCGGCTCCCGGTGAGGAGGAAGGCCAGAGCGATGCCCGGAAGTGCGGCGTGGGAAATGGCGTCGCCCAAAAGACTCTGACGGCGCAGGACGGCGAAGGAACCCAACGCCCCGCTCACGGCGCCCAGGGACCCGGCCCCCAGGGCGACCGTCCGAAGGGTGTAGTCGAAAACGAGGTCCTGGAGGAGCTCCAGGATCATCCCGGGGCTCCCGCGTCCCTTTGGAGGAAGGGAAGCCGCCCCCCGTAGGCGAGGCGCAGGTTTTCCTCGGTGAACACGTCGTTCACCGGGCCGCTGGCGATCCTCCGAACGTTCAGAATCGCCACCCAATCGAAGTATTCGGGAACCGTCTGAAGGGCGTGATGAACGCAGACGACGGTCTGCCCTTGTTCCTTGAGGCGCCTCAGGACCTCCACGATGGCCCGCTCCGTCCGGGCGTCCACCCCCTGGAACGGCTCGTCCATGAAATAGACCGAGGCCTCTTGAACGAGAGCCCGGGCCAAGAACACCCGTTGCTGCTGCCCTCCGGAGAGCTGGGATATCTGACGCCGGGCCAGGTCCTGGAGCTCCACAAGCTCCAGCGCCGCCATGGCTCGCTCCCGCTCCTCGGCACCTGGACGGCGGAACCATCCCAGAGCGCCGTACCTCCCCATCATCACCACGTCCAACACCGAAGTGGGGAAGTCCCAATCCACGCTGCCCCTCTGGGGGACGTAGGCCACCTGATTCCTCTGTTCGTCGTACGGGCGGCCATGGATGAGCACCTGTCCCGCCGCCGGCTGAATCAGATCCAGGATGCCCTTGATGAGGGTGGTCTTACCGGCCCCGTTGGGTCCGACGATGGCCATGAGGACGCCGGCGGGAACGTGCAGGTCCACGTCCCAGAGGACGGGTTGGTCGCGGTAGGCCACCGTGAGATCGTTGACCTCCACCGCCCAACGCCCTGGTACGAGGGGAGCTTCGTCGTCGGGAGTCACTCCCGATCCTGGGCCACCATCTCACCGGACAGCGCGTCCACGATGGTGTTGACGTTGTGACGGATCATTCCGGGATACGTGCCCTCCGGCGTTCCCCGGTCTCCCATAGCGTCGGAAAAGAGGGTTCCTCCGATGGCCACCTGACCCCCCTGGGAGCGCACTGCGGCCTGCACCGCCTCGATGTTCCGACGGGGGATGGAGCTCTCCACGAAGATGGCCGGGACACCGGCTTCCACGATGTAGCGGGCCAGATTCCGAACATCCGCGGTTCCCGCCTCGGCCACGGTGCTGAGACCCTGGAGACCCCGGACCTGGAAACCGTAGGCTTCCCCGAAGTAATGGAAGGCGTCATGGGCCGTCACCAGGACCCGCCGGTCTTCCGGAAGCTCCTCCACTCGCCCCCGCACCCAGTCGTCCAGCTCCTCCAACTCCTCCAGAAGGAGCCCGGCGTTCTCCCGGTACTGGGAAGCCCCATCCGGGTCGTGGTCGCTCAGGGTTTCCTCCACCGCCTCCACCGCCAGCATCCAGAGGCGCACATCGGACCACACATGGGGGTCGAACTGGCCCTCGAACTCGGGAGGCCGGAGGAGCTGTTCCTCAGGGATCACCTCCGCCACGGCCCGGGTCCGAGTGCGCCCGTCCATTTCCCGGAGCACCTCAGCCATGGCCGCCTCCAGGTGGAGACCGTTGTAGAAGATCACCTCTGCGTTGGAGAGGCGCCGCACGTCACCGGCGCTGGCGCGGTACAGGTGAGGGTCGATACCCGGACCCATGAGACCGGAGACCCGGATCCTCTCCCCGCCCACTCGCTCCGCCACGTACGTGATCATGCTCGTGGTGGCCACCACGGGGATCCGGGAATCCTCGGGGGCCTCGCGGGACACGCAGGCCGATAGGCCGCCTAGAAGTAGGGCCGCGATCAGGCCCAGGGAGCGGACTCCTCGATACGGAACACGACTCACAGTCACAGGAATTCTTCTCGAGCTCAGGGGATTCCGGTCGGCCGAGGCCGGCCACATCACGCCTATTAGGCCAACCTAATAAAAAAATTAGCCCACCCTAACTTGGCCGCGGGACCAACCCGGGGTCAAGTGCCGGACCGCACCGAAACGTCGTGGGTACGCTCCAAGCCAGCAGGCAGGACGGCTTCCCCGACGCTCCCAACCGCCGGCAACTCATGTCTCAACGAATTCCGCAGATCCTCACCGGTGTCCTCCTGGGCCTTCTCACGGTGACGGGATACGCCGTGATCCAATTCCGGAGCGGGGCCCACGTCGTCCCCGCCGAAGTGGTCTCTCCGGGGCTGGAAGCCTATCCGGCATCGGACTTCACCCTGACGGACCAACATGGGGAGGAGGTTTCTCTCCGGGACTTCCGAGGCCGCACAGTGGTCCTCTTCTTCGGGTTCACCCACTGCCCCGACGTCTGTCCGGCCACCCTCCTGAACCTGTCCCGGGCCCTGGACGGGCTTCCCCCGGAGGACCGGGAACGGGTCCAAGGGGTGTTGGTGACGGTGGACCCGGAGCGAGACACGCCGGAGCGCCTCTCCCAGTATTTGGAGCCGTTCCACCCCTCACTGGTGGGCCTCACCGGGTCTCCGGAAGAGATCCTGGAAGTGACGGAGGCCTACGGGATCTTCGCCCAGCAAGTGGAGGGAGCGCCTCCAGCAGGGGAACACCACCACCGAGCGCCGGAAGACGTGGACGGCCCGGGAGACCCGGAGGGCTCGGACCACGAACTGGAGCTTCCCTCGGTGGTCCCCTCCGCAGAGGATCGAGGGTACATGGTGGAGCACACGGCTCGGACCTTCGTCATCGACGGAGCGGGCCAGGTGGTCCACTCCTTTGCTCCCTTCACGCCGGCAGAAGAGATGGAGGAGGAGCTGGCTCGCCTCCTGTCCGGAGCATGACCCGGGGCACCTTCCTGGCACTCCTCCTGGGGCTCGCCGCGTGTCGCGGCGAGCCGGGGAACGATGCCCCCGGATTCAGCCTCCGGATCTCCCTGGTGCCCACCCCCCCCATCGAGGGCCCAACGAGGGTGGTGGTGGAGATCCGCGATCCGGAAGGGGAGCCTGTGGAGGGAGCCCGAGTGCGCCTCCGAGGGGACATGGCACACGCCGGGATGATCCCGGTGGAGGAGGCGCTCGTGGACGAGGGGGCGGGCCGCTACGCCCACTCCTCCTTCGATTTCACCATGGGAGGCGACTGGATCCTCACCACCACCGTGGAGCTGCCGGACGGCCGCGGGATGGAACGAACCCAGGAGGTCCGCGTGGTCTCCTCTCCGGATGGCGACCCCCAAGGTTGAGCTCCCGGTGGCGGCCCCCCGGTCGTCCCCCAGGCGTCACGACCTCCTCCGGGCCCCCGTGCTGGGGAGATTTCTGAGGTGGGTACACGCCCGCACCCTCCTGCAAGCCATCGTGGTGGCGCTGGCGGTGGTGATCATCCTGGACGGGATCTTCGGACCCCAGCTCGCACCCCGTAACCTGGCCGGCGTCCTTCCGTGGGTGCATTGGCGGGGGTTCATCGTCCTCGCCCTTCTCATCGCTGGAAACCTCTTCTGCATGGCCTGCCCCTTCATGCTCCCGCGACGTCTGGCGAAGCGGCTTCTTCCCGGGGACCGGCCCTGGCCACGGGCCCTCCGGTCCAAGTGGCTGGCGGTGGGCCTCCTCCTCCTTTTTTTCTGGGCCTACGAGGCGTTCGCCCTGTGGCAGAGCCCGTGGCTCACGGCCTGGATCGCCGTCACCTACTTCGTCGCCGCCTTCCTAATCGACGGGTTCTTTCGAGGTGCGGGCTTCTGTAAATACGTCTGCCCCATCGGGCAATTCCACTTCGCCCACGCCACCCTGTCCCCCCTGGAGGTGGCGGTTCGCGACCCCTACGTCTGCCGGAGTTGCCGGACCAAGGACTGTATCCGGGGGCGGTTCGACGAAGACGACGGCCGCCTGGTGCAGAACGGCTGTGAGCTCTGGCTCTTCCAGGAGCGGAAGGTGGGGAATCTGGACTGCACCTTCTGTATGGAATGCATCCACGCCTGTCCTCACGACAACGTGGGGATCCTCACTCGTCGGCCGGGCCGGGAGCTCATTGAGGATCCGTGGCGGTCCGGAGTCGGGCGCATCGGGGAACGAAGGGACCTGGCGGCCCTGGCCGGACTCCTCACCTTCGCCGCCTTCGTGAACGCCTTCGGCATGACCCGCCCCGTCCAACCGGTGCTGGAGGCGTTGGGGTGGGCCTTGAGGGTCGACAACGCTTCAGTGGTGCTGGCCGTGTTCTTCGGGGGTGCCCTGGTGGCTCTCCCCGGGGCGGCGTTGGCCGGCGCCGGCGCCGCATCCCGGCGCCTGGTGCAGGGAAGAGGGACGCTCCCGGACCACATCACCCCGTTCACATACGGCCTCCTCCCCTTG
>SKZC01000021.1 GCA_007127575.1 Gemmatimonadota bacterium | reverse complement strand
GTGGACATGTCCATCAGGTTCACGAAGAAGTCGTTGGTCAGGGTCCCCGGCTGGTCGGTGAAGACACCGTGGCTGGCACCCCCCGTATTCGCGTCAAGCACCCGCAAGCCACCCACGAGCACGGTCATTTCGGGAGCCGTGAGGGTCAGCAGATCCGCCCGGTCCACCAGGGCAGGAAGCGGCGATAGGCGGCTCTCGTCACTGAAGTAGTTACGGAACCCGTCAGCCTTGGGCTCCAGCACGGAGAAGGACTCCTCGTCCGTCATCTCCTGAGACGCGTCCGTCCGTCCTGGAGTGAAGGGAACCCGCACGTCGTATCCGGCGTCCGCCGCAGCCTGCTCGATGGCTGCCGCGCCCCCGAGGACGATGACGTCGGCAAGGGAGACTCTCTTGTTACCGGTCTGGGCCTCGTTGAAGTCGGTCTGGATCGCTTCCAGACGTTCCAGCACCCGCTCCAGCTCACCCGGATCGTTCGCCTCCCAATTCCTCTGAGGGTCGAGCCGCACCCGCGCCCCGTTGGCGCCGCCCCGTAGGTCGGAGCCACGGAAGGTGGACGCCGACGCCCAGGCGGTCCGAACCAACTCGGGGACGGTGAGCTCCGACGCCAGGATCTGGTCCTTCAGGTACGAGACGTCGCTGGCGCTGACCAACTGATGGTCCACCGCCGGAACCGGGTCCTGCCAGATCCACTCTTCTTGCGGAGCGTGTGAGCCCAGGTACCGAGTCGGCGGCCCCATATCCCGGTGCGTGAGCTTGAACCACGCCTCGGCGAAGGCGCGCTCGAACTCCCGGGGGTTGTCACGGAAGCGCTCCGCAATCTCGCGGTAGTCCGGGTCGAACTTCAGCGACAGGTCCGTGGTCAACATGATGGGTGCGTGACGTTCATCCGGATCGTGGGCGTCCGGCACGGTCCGATCAGCCTGGCCGTCTGCCGGGACCCACTGGATGGCACCTGCAGGACTCTCCGTCTGTTCCCACTCGTACCTGAACAGATTGTTCAGGAACTCCATGGACCAGCGGACCGGAGTGAAGGTCCAGGCTCCCTCCAAGCCGCTGGTGAAGGTGTCCGCGCCCCTTCCCTCCCCGCACTCGTTCATCCATCCGAAACCCCGCTCCTCCACGCCTGCGGCGGCGGGCTCGGGTCCCACGCAGCCGGCGGCCACGGCGCCGTGAGCCTTACCGAAGGTGTGGCCTCCGGCGATGAGGGCCACCGTCTCCTCGTCGTTCATTCCCATGCGGCCGAAGGTGTCGCGGATGCGGTGAGCCGCCGCCATCGGGTCCGGGTTGCCGCCGGGTCCCTCCGGGTTCACGTAGATGAGGCCCATCTGGGACGCGGCCAGGGGCTCCTGCAGCTCCCCGTCGTCACCGTGTCGCTCGTCCGCCAGGAATTCGGTCTCCGGTCCCCAGTAGACCCGGTCCGATTCCCAGTCGTCTTCCCGCCCTCCGGCGAACCCGATGGTCTCGAAGCCCATGGATTCCAGGGCCACGTTTCCGGTCAGGATCATCAGGTCGGCCCACGAGATGCTGCTTCCGTACTTCTGCTTGATGGGCCAGAGGAGCCGCCGCGCCCGGTCCAGGTTGACGTTGTCGGGCCAACTGTTCAGGGGCTCCAGGCGCTGCTGCGCCCCTCGGGCTCCCCCGCGCCCGTCGAAAATCCGGTAGGTACCCGCGCTATGCCAAGCCATGCGGATGAAGAGGGGGCCGTAGTGACCCCAGTCGGCGGGCCACCAGTCCTGGGAGTCCGTCATGAGCTCTTCCAGGTCACGCTTGACGGCATCGAGATCCAGGCTGGCGAACGCGCGAGCGTAGTCGAAATCCTGGCCAAGCGGATTGGACTCGGCGGCATGTTGCCGGAGCGGCGTGAGGTCCAGCATCTCAGGCCACCAGGCCTCGTTGGAGATCACCCTCTCCTCACTCTGTCCGCTACTTTGGGCGCTCAGGGGCACCATGGGGGCTGACAGCACCGCGGCAACGACCACGGCGGCAGCCAACTGAATCGACTTCATCAATCTGTTCGGCCTCTTCAAGGTTCGGCTCCTTTCCTGTAGATACGGGGCTCTTGAGGAGAGACTCACCCACTCCCCATGAGGAACCTTGTATGGCCCACTATCATAGGTCAAGACATCTGTACCCTATATGTTCAATAGGGGCACACTATACTACCTGCCATCGGCGCCATCCCTCGGCAAAGCAGATATGGGAGGGAGGTCGGGACGTCACCCCCACCGAGGTGTGGGTCGGCGGCGGACGACCATCAAGCCTGGTTCCACACGTACCGAAAGCTGAGCTCTGACCCTCTACTCCCGACCGGAGTAGCCCAACGCTGATTGACGGTCGTCCCCACTGAGGCGAGACCGGCTTGCGAACCCGCAGCCACCCCGCAAGGTTCGGAGCGGATCTTCACTCACCCTGTGCTCCCGGCGAAGGCGTCACATGACTCCGCTACTCGTCGCCACCACCGCCGTCCTCCTCCTGGGGGCCTTCTTCTTCAACCGGCTCGTTCGCCTCCGGAACCAGGTAGAAGCCGCTTGGGCGGACATCGACGTCCAGCTTGCCCGGCGGCACGATCTGGTGCCCCAGCTCGTCCGGTCGGTCAAGGGCTACGCGGCCCACGAGCGGGCTACCCTGGAGGCGGCCACCGAGCTTCGGGCCCGGGCCCTGGACACGGCGAGCCCGGCGAGGCTGGGTCAGGTGGAATCGGAGCTGGAGCAGGCCCTCTCCCGCATTTTCGCGCTCCGGGAAGCCTATCCGGAGCTCAAGGCGGATCAGAGCTTCCTCGAGCTTCAGCGGGAGCTCGTGGAGGTCGAGGAACACCTCCAGTACGCCCGGCGCTTCTACAACGGGGCGGTGCGGGACTACAACACCGCGATCCAGAGGGTCCCCGACCTCCTCATCGCCCGAACGTTCCGCTTCAACGGAGCCGAGTTCTTTCAGGCCGAAGCGGAGGCGCGGACAGCTCCATCCGGACTGGGCGCATGAGCGACCTGGGGCGCAACGTTCTCGGCGAGTCGCCGAAGCGAGGACTGGAGCGGGCGCGACGCTCTCAAAGGCTCCTCCTTCCGGATCTCGGGCCGCGCACCCATGCGGTGCTACCCATCTTCACATTCCTCCTCCTCACCCTTCTGGCCGTTCCCGGAATCGCCTCCGGACAGGAACGGATCCTCGCCTATGAGGCCGAGGTGGAGGTCCACGCGGACGGGGCCCTGGAGGTGACGGAGCACATCACCGTTCGGGCCGAGGGGCAGGAGATCCGGAGGGGGATCTACCGGGACTTCCCCACCCGGTACGAGGATCGCTTCGGCAACCGGGTCCGCGTGGACTTCGAGGTGCTGGGTGTGGAGCGGGATGGCCGGCCCGAAGAGTGGTTCACGGAGCGACTCAGCAACGGGGTCCGAATCAACACGGGCGGCGACGACCTCCTTCCCGTGCCTGCGGACTACACCTTCACATTGCGGTACCGAACCACCCGGCAGCTCGGTTTCTTCGAGGAGCACGACGAGCTCTACTGGAACGCCATCGGCACCGGGTGGATCTTCCCCATCGAGGAAGGAACCGTGGAGGTCCGACTTCCCGATCCCGTCCCGGTGGGCGAGCTCCACGTCGAGGGCTACACGGGCCCGCAGGGAGCCCAGGGCCAGGCCTACGAGGCCGAGATCGCGGAACCCGGGGTGGCTCGCTACCGTCTGACGGACGCTCTGGCGCCACAGGAAGGCCTCACCATCGTCCTGACGTTCCCCAAGGGAGTGGTGGATGAGCCCACCCGCGGGGACCAGGTTTCCTGGTTCCTGGGGGACAACCTCGGGGTCCTGGTAGCGCTCCTGGGGTTCATCGCTCTCCTGACCTTTTGTGGGCAGCGCTGGCGCACCGTAGGTCGAGACCCGAGCCCCGGCGTAATCATCCCCCGGTACCGGCCGCCGGAGGGCCACGGGCCCGCCGGACTCCGGTACCTGATGCGCATGGCCTACGACCCCCGCGCCTTCTCCGGCGATCTCCTGGCCCTGGCCGTGGCCGGAGAGATACGGATCGGGAGCCGGAAGAAGTTCCTGGGGGAGGAATGGTGGTTGGACAGAGAGGCGGCGGCCGTAGCTACCGGCGAAATGGACAGCCCCACCTCCTCTCCGGATGCATCTCCATCGGGTCCCGAAGGGGCGGTGGGTACGCGGCAGGAGGTCCAGCCGACGCAGCGGATCCTCCTGGACAAGCTCTTCCCTGCCGGAAAGCGGCGCTTGGAGCTCAAGAAGTCCAACCACAAGAGGGTCTCCCGGGCCCAGCAAGCCCACCAGAAAGCACTGGACCGGGAGTTCTACCCCCGGTTCTTCCAGCGAAACACCGGCAGCGGCGTGCTGGCGGCAATCATCGCCGTGGCCGCCATCGTCCTCGCCTTCGCCACCTCCGGTGGAAACGGGATTCCGGCGATCATCGTCCTGAGCATCCTCATGGCCATGACCGTGGTCGCCTTCTTCGGGCTGATCCGGGCACGGACCCCGGAGGGTCGGGCGCTCCTGGACGAAATCGAGGGCTTCAAGCTCTATCTGAGCGTGGCGGAGCGGGACGAACTCGCTCGGATGTCGGGACCCGACGACGCTCCCGTCCTGGACGCGGAGCGCTACGAGTCCCTCCTCCCCTTCGCGGTGGCCCTGGAGGTGGAGGATGCGTGGACGGAGAAGTTCACCGCTGCCGTAGGCGCCACCGCCGCGGCGGAGGCGACCTCGCAGATGGCCTGGTATTCAGGGCACCTTCCGGCGACGAACCTGGGGGAT
>SKZC01000301.1 GCA_007127575.1 Gemmatimonadota bacterium | reverse complement strand
CGCTCCAGCGTCGTTGCTCCTCCTCGACGTAGCGCTGCTATGCCTCGTCGTCGCGCCTACCTGGAGCGGCGCTCCGACGCTCTCGGTGTCAACACGGACTTCCGCAACGAGGTACTAGACCAGGACCGCAAGACCCCTTCTCGGTGGTCCCTGTACTTCTTCAACGGCCTTCAAGGTCAGGAGAGTCGACAGGAGGGCCGGCCCCGGGGCGTGTGATGCGGGTGGGGAGGCGATCCCGGAGCGCCCCGGCCACTCCGGCGGCCATGTCCACGCCCCGAGGGGTGAACCCCCGCCCCGGAGGCCGGGCGATCCCCAGGTGAAGGGTGGCCAGCTCTCGGCGCTGTTGGAAGGGGCTGGCCCGGGTGGTGACCTCTTGGAGCCGGTTCACGGGAACCAGGGAGGTCCGCCGGTTCAGCACCCCCTCCCGCACCGCCAGATGCGAGTCCAGATCGGCCCATCCCAGACCTCGGTATCCGGCGAGAGCCAGGGCCGCGCCCACGCCTCCCACCACGATCCCCCCGATCCCCATCACCCACGGCCAACCGGGAGTCGGTGAAGGTCCCCAGGCGATCCACGCCAGGGCCGCCATCGAGCCCGCCACCGGCGCCGCCAACGCCGCTCGAATCAACCTCCGGGTCCGGGCTCCCTCTGGCATGGCGGTGAGCGGGCGTCCGGCGGGCCCAGGAGGGGCTCCCACCACCCGGGCCGCCAACTCCACGGCCTGGGCTCTGGAACCCACCGGGAGAATGAGGTCCGAGCCTCCGTCCCGGGAGGCACCGGCTCGCCCCGCCACCACCGCCCGGACGGCGGCGAGTCCTAGGGCCCGGCGGATCAGGTTCTCCTCCACCCTTACGGCCTGGATCCGGTGCAGGGGGACGCTGTCCCGGTGCTGGGTGAGGAGTCCCCTTCGAACCCAGAGGGTTCGTCCCTCCCGGGTGAGGGTGAAGTCCCAGTGGACCACCACCGTGGCCAGGACCGAGAGGAGAAACCCCAGGATGAGCGCGGCTCCCACCAGTCCCAGCAAGAGCAGGGCCACCACGGCGGGAGTGGGGTCCGGTAGGGTGGCGACCCAGGGCTCCAGGAGTTGGATGACGCGCTCCTCCGGGAGGAACTGGAGGAGGAAGCCAGCTCCGGCGGCCAGGACGCCCACCCGGCCTCCGGTGAGGCCCGCCAGGACCAGGCCGGAGGGGGACACTCGGGCCAGCGTCTCCGAGGAGGCGTCCGGTTCTTCTTCCCCGGGCGCTTGGGCCCGGCGTGGGGCCAGGAGGATTCCTCGCAGCTCTTCCGCCTCTTCAGGATCCAGGGCGGAGAGCCGCCCCTCCGTGGCGCCTCCACCCAACGCCTCCACCCGGAGCTCCACCACGCCTAGCATCCGGTGCCGGATCCCGCGTTCCAGGTCCACGGTCTGGATTCGGTCCCTCCGGATGACGCGACGTCGCCGGTGAAGGAGGCCCCGCTCCACCACCAGGGCGTCGGGCTCGAGCCACCACCGGAACCGGAGGTACCGGAGGAGATTCACCCCCACCACGATGGTCAGCGCCGCTCCGGCGAGCACGGGCTGGGCTCCGGTAAGGAGGAGCGCCACCATCAGGGGAAGGGCCACCTCCAGGGTCCAGAGGAGGATCGCGGCGGGGTGAAGAGGGGCCGGCCGACCCTCCAGCGGACGGAGCGGCTCCTCCCGCAGTGGCTCCGGAGGATCCGAAGCCGGCTCAGGTGGGTTCGTCACTCCTCACCTCCTCCAGGTGAGCCAGTCGCTCCCGGAGGTCCTCCGCCTCGCCGGCGTCCAGGCCGGGGATCCGGCCAGCGGTGCCGGGGGCCGCCGTATGGACCACCAGGGTGGCCAGCCCCAGGATCCGGGCCACCGGCCCCTGCTCCGTATCCACGAACTGGAGCCGGATGTAGGGGATCACGCTCACGGTCCGCCAGAGGATCCCGTAGTGGATCCACAGGTCCCGGCTCCGGAGGGCGTAGCGCCAGCGCCGGTAGCGGATGGCCGGGATGGTCAGCGTCCAGGCGAGTCCCAGCACCCCCACTCCGGCGGTGATCCATCCCCTGGGCCACCCGTCGGGCAGGTACCGGGGAAGGAGGTGGAGCTCTCCCATCCAGGCCCCCACCGTGAGTCCCACGGCCCAGACCAGGGCGCGGACCCGCCACAGGAGCCGAACCCGGGGGGCCAGCCGACGCATTTCCATCCCTTGGCTCACCCTCTCGGCCCCATGACTCCGCCCCGGACGAACCGGCCGCCCAGGGCGAAGGCCAGAGTCATGAGGAGGGCCAGCACCACCCCCAACGCGGCGGCGGCTCCGAAGTCGAAGGCCCGGAGCTGGGAGAGGATCTCGATGGAGATGGGCCGGGACCGGTGGCTGTAGAGGAGGATGGAGGAGACGAACTCCCCCAGCGCGGCCACCCAGGCCAGGAGTCCCCCGGCCGCCAGTCCGGGCAGCACCAGGGGAGCGGCGACCCGCCGCATGGTGGTTCCCCAACCCGCGCCCAGGGAGTGGGCCGCCTCGTCCAGCGCCGGGTCGTACTGGCGGAAGGACGCCATGGCCGCCTGGGCCACCAGGGGGATGTTCCGGATGAAGTACGCCAACGGGAGGATCCAGAACCCTCCCACCAGGACCAGGCGTCCGAACCAGGGCTCGTTTACCGAGAAGGTGGTGGCCAGGGCGATGGCGATGACCGTTCCCGGAAGGGCCCAGGGAAGCATGGTGAGGGTGTTGAGGGTCCCCTTTCCCCGGAAGCGGCCCCGGACCAGGAGGTAGGCCAGCACGAAGCAGAAGAGGAGGTTGCCCACGGTGGCCAGGGTGGCCATCTGGAGGGAGTTGGCCACAGGGACCCAGAGCTGGGGGCTGGAGAAGAGACTGCGGTAGTTGTCCAAGCTGTAGCGGGAGGGGAGGATCTCCACCGTCCACGCCCCCTCCGGAACGAAGGAAATTAGGATGAGGGTGAGGTGTGGGAGGAGGAGAACGCTCACCCCTCCCACCCCCAGGAGCGGGAGGAGGAGCCGGGCCCAGGGGGAACGGATCTCCCGTCGGGGGCGGCCCACTCCCTTTCCTACTGCCGAAAACTCCCGGCCCTTCTCGAACCTTCGTAGGACCCAGAGGAAGAGGAGGGACACGCTGGCCAGAACCACGGTCTGGGTCATGGCCATGGCTACCTCGCCGCTCACCTTGCTCTGGAAGATCTGGGTGGTCAGAACCCGGAAGCCACCGCCGAAGATGTAGGGGGCGGAAAAGGAGGCCATGGAGGTCATGAAGACCAGGAGCGCCGCGGCCCCCAGGGAGGGGGCCAACATGGGAAGGGTCACCCGGAGGAAGATTCGGGTCCGGCCGGCCCCCAGCGACTCCGCCGCTTCCGCCGCCGACGGGTCCAGCCGGGCCAGCCCTGCCGCCGTGAAGAGGTAGAAGTAGACGTACATGGAGTAGGCGTGGACCAGAAGGATGGCCCACCCTCCCACCATCCTCCAGGGCGGCCGTTCCAGCCCCATGACGGCCTGCACCGTCCGGGTGAAGATCCCGCTTTCGCCATAGAGGAAGAGGAATGCGATGACCCCCACCAGCGGGGGGAGGAGGACCGGGAGCGCCGCCAGGGCCCCGAAGAGGTTTCGGCCCGGGAACTCGTATCGGCTGAAGAGGAAGGCCAGGGGTATCCCCACCAGCGCCGAGAGGAGGACGCTGCCCACGCTGATCCAGACGCTTCCCCAGAGTGCTTCCAGCTCGGCGGGGGTGGTGAAGAACTCCCGGTACGCGTCCAGGGTGAACCGGCCATCCAGGACCAGGGAGTCCCCCAGGACGAAGAGATGGGGATAGAGGACGAGCCAGAAGAGTACCCCGAAGGCGGGAAGGATGAGCCAGAGCGAGGTCCGCCGTCTCAACCCGTTCCTCCCGCACCGTCCTCCCGGGGAAAGCAGTGGAGGCGTGCGTCCGGGCGGGGGCGGAGGGCCACCCTCTCGTCCGGGCGAGGGCCCCCCGCAGGCCCCACCACCTCCAACTCCCCCACGACGGTTTCCACCCGGTAGACGGTGAAGGGGCCTCTGAAACGGCGGTCCCGAACCCGGCCCTCCAGCAGGCCGTCCCCCTCCTCACCTTCGGCTGCGAAGTGCAGGTCCTCTGGCCGCACCACCAATGTCACCTCCTCCCCGGGCTGGAGGGGACGGGAGTCCGACGCGGGAGGACCCAGAGGCCAAAGCGTTCCCCCGGAGAGCCGGGCCTGCACGGATCGGCCGTCCGGGCCCGGGGATTCCAGGATGGCCAGAAGCGGGTTGGCCCTGCCCACGAACCCCGCTACGAACCGGTCGCTGGGGGTACGGTAGAGTTGGTCGGGGGTGCCCACCTGGCGGAGCTGTCCGTGCTCCATGACGGCGATCCGGTCCGAGAGGTCGAAGGCTTCCTCCTGGTCGTGAGTGACGAAGAGGGCCGTGATCCCCAGCTCCTTCACCAGGGACCGGAGTTGGGTCCGGGTCCGCACCCTCAGGGCCTGGTCCAGATTTGAGAGGGGTTCGTCCAGGAGGAGGAGGGGAGGTTCGATGGCCAGGGCCCGGGCCAGGGCGACCCGTTGCTGCTGGCCCCCGGACAGGGCCTGGACGGGGCGGTCTTCGTAGCCGGTCAGGTCCACCCTGGCCAACGCCCCCCTCACTCCTTCCGCCACGGCCTCTCGAGGGGCCTTTCGACTGCGAAGGCCGAAGCCCACGTTCTCGAATACGTTGAGGTGGGGAAAGAGCGCGTAGTTCTGGAAGACCATCCCGAAGCCCCGGCGCTGCGG
>SKZC01000215.1 GCA_007127575.1 Gemmatimonadota bacterium | reverse complement strand
GCTGAAGAGGATCCACTCCCCGTCCGGGCTCCACTCGAACTGATGGCTGGGCCCGGTGGCAAAGATGTGCTCGTCGGTGAGGAGGGTGGTCACCTCCCCGGACTCCCGGTGGAGAATCCGGAGGGTGTTCAGGTCTTCCACGAAGGCGATCCGGTCCCCGTCGGGGCTGTAGAGCGGCTGGAAGTTCTGCCGGTCGTTCACCCGGACCGCCTCCTCGGTAATGAGGGTGGCGGCGAAGAAGTACGGCTCCTCTTCCCGGACCCGCCTGGCCTCGTAGATCCCCCACCGGCCGTCCCGCTCCGAGGCGTAGACGAGGGCGTCTCCGTCAGGGGAGAACTCCACCCCCACCTCCCGGTCCGGGGTGGAAGTGATCTGCTTCGTACTGCCGGACTCCACGCTGGCCACGAAGACGTCCCCCCGGAAGGTGAAGGCCACCTCCTTTCCATCGGGAGAGACGGCCATCTCGTCCAGTCCATCCCGAACAGGGATCACCCGTTCGTCGTTGGTCCGCCGGTCCAGGGCCACGGTGACGGAGACCTCCCGGGGCGTCCCCTCCGCCGGGTCCAGGGTGTAGATCCCGCCGTCGTAGCCGAACGCCAGGAATCCGTCGTCGGAAGCGCTGAGAAACCGGACGGGCGCTCCCTCCAACTCGGTGATCTGGCTTCGCTGGCCTGTTTCCAGCTCCATCCGGTGGACGTTGAAGGAGCCACTCTCCTCGCTCAGGTAGTAGAGGGCCTCGTCTTCTTCCACCAGGACCGGGTGCCGGTTCTCCCACTCGTCGTCCGTAAGCTGCCGATGCTCCCCCGCCTCCGCCTCGAAGAGCCAGAGGTCCCGGGTGATGGCGGAGCGCTGGTACTTCCGCCAGGGATCCTCCCCGCCCTTCCGGTCGTGGTAGACCAGGAAGCTCCCGTCTCCACTCACGCCGACTCCCTCCGCCGGGGTGGTGAGGAGCTGGAGGGGCCGACCTCCGTCCACGGGGGCCTTGTAGAGCTCGGACTGGTGGCCCGTGGGGTAGCCTCGGTGGGAAGCGGCGTTCAACCGGGTGGCGCCGAAGACCACCCACTCCCCATCGGGGGTGAAGGCGTAAGGGAATTCGTCCGCCGAATGCCAGGTGAGGCGCCGGGCCTCTCCTCCCTGGGCGGGGATGAGGAAGACATTGAAGTTCCCGTAGCGGTGGCCGGCGAAGGCGATGTGCCTCCCGTCCGGACTCCACACCGGCATGAAGTCGTGGCCCGTGTGGCTCGTGAGGGGGACGGCCTCACCCCCTCCGGCGGAAACCCGATACAGATCGCCTCGGTAGGTGAAGGCGATGCTGCTACCGTCCGGGGAGATGGCCGGGTACCGAAGCCACTCGGCCTCCGACGGTGGCGGGGTCTCCTGAGCCTCCGCGGAAGGAGGGGAAAACCCCGCGAGCAGAGCCAGGAGGAACAGGAAGGTGGGGGCCGCCGGCATGGCTGCCGGACGCCGAAGCAGAAACGTGGACATGGTCGAGCCGTGGACGAGGGTCAGAACCGGAACCGAACCCAGGGGGCCGGAGGAACGCTCCCGCAATCTTCCCGGGGAGGTTGGATCGGGGCAAGCTCGATGGAACAGGCTGCGGGTCCGCTAGGGAGCCCGGGGACGCACCTCCCGGTCCCTCACCGCCCGAGCCGCCCGATCATGCACCTCCCTCCGGAGAGGGATGTGGAGGGTGTTCTCCCTGGAGGGATTGACCCGATTCGTGAGGAGGACCACGAAAAGATCCAGCTCGGGGTCGATCCAGATGGAGGTTCCGGTGAACCCGGTATGTCCAAAGGTCCGGGCGCTCATGTAGTCGCCGGCGGAGGAGCGCCCCGGGGTGGAGGTGGGGGTGTCCCACCCCAGAGCCCGGGTGGAGCTTCCGTCCCAGCGGCGGGTGAATGCCTCCACCGTCTCGGGGCGGAAGAGGGTCACACCCCCCCGGGCCCCCGGAGGACAGGGGTAGCCCACCGATCCGCCGCCGCTGGCGGTGACGAAGCCATCCTCCTCCGAAGGACCGCAGGCCGGAAGGGTGCCTCCCTCCAGGAGCGTCCGAGCGAAAAGGGCCAGGTCCCAGGCGGAGGAGAAGAGACCGGCGTGCCCCGCCACCCCCCCGAGGGCGTAGGCGTTCTCGTCGTGGACGTCGCCGTGGATGTGCCGGTTCCTCCGCTCCGTATCCACCTCGGTGGGCGCGATCCGGGGCAACAGCTCCGGGTCAGGCCGAAAGCCGGTGTCCTCCATCCCCAGAGAGGCCCACACCCGCTCCTGGAGGAAGGCGTCCAGGGGGGCGCCCGCCACCTCCTCCACCACCCAGGCCAGCACCTTGAAGCCGATGTCGGAGTATTCCGTCCGGCTTCCTGGAGGAGCGTCCAGGGAGAGGGCGCCGGCAGCCTCCTGGTAGGCCTCGCGCCCTTCCATCTCCACGAACCATCGACGGAAGGGAGGAAGCCCGGAACGGTGAAGAAGCAGGTCCTGCACCGTGACCTCGGCCTTCCTGGCATCGTTCCCACCGGTCCACCACGGGAGGTAGCGAGCCACCGGCGCATCCAGCTCCAACCTTCCGTCCTCCACCAGGGCCTTGACGGCGGTGGTGGTGGCCACCGCCTTGGTGAGGGAGGCCACGTCGTAGAGGGTCCGAGGCGTCACCTGAGGACTGGCGGGATCGTGATCCGTTCGGCCATACCCCCGGAGGCGAACGAGACCTTGCGAGCGACCCACCGCCAGAGCGATCCCAGGGCTCACCCCGTCCTCGATGGCGGCCAGGAGGAGGGAGTCCAGCGCGGCCAGCTCCTCCCCCGACATGCCCAGCGCCTCCGGAGGGGCCTCTCCGGGCCAGACCGGTGCGGCGGAGGCGGCGTCCAGGGTGTCCGGGTCCGCAGGAGGGGGGTCCTCCCGGTCCCGGACCAGCCCGGCTTCGTCCAGGGCGTCCCCCCGGGCCCGGGCCCGCTCCACCACCACGGGATCCGCCTCCGTCCGAAGACCCTCGCCCCGCTGATGGAATGGGGGAAGGGTGACGGGGAGCCGGCCGTCGATTCCCGCGGCACCCACCAGGGCCCGAGCCGCGGCCCGCTGGGAGACCTCCCGGTCCCCCCAGGCCAGGAGGTACGTCCCCACCTCCGGGAACGCGGAGAGGAGGTAGGGATTCCCGAAGGAGAGGACGGCCAGGGGGCGCTCTCCTTCCACCTCCTCCACGAACCGCTCCAGCCCCGGCGCCACCTCCACCGACCCGGCACCGGCCTGAGGCGCCACGTAGGCGTTGACCAGGACCAGATCCGCCTCCCGGGCCCGGTCCACGAGCCCCCGAAGCTCCCCTTCCGGGGTCCGCTCATCCACCCGCACCACCTCAACCTCGGGGACGAAGGTGGCCAGGAGGGCGTCGAACTCTCGCCCCGCCACGGGATCCGCACTCCGGTGATAAGTCACGCTCAGGACCCGGTGGATCCCGTCCAGATCCAGAGGGAGGAGCCCGTCCCGGTCCCGGGGGAGCGTGATGGAGCGGGCCGCCGTGGAATCGGCGAAGGCCAGATGCACTCCCGTTCCCACCCGCCCGTCCACGGCGTCCAGAGAAACGAGCCGCTCCTGGTGAAGTCCCACCCGGGCCTTGGCCTCCAGCACCTTCCGGACCGAGTGCTGGAGCCGCTCCCGGGAGACCCGTCCCGACTCCACCGCCTCCACTACCGCCTCCACAGCACCGGAGACGCTCTCCGGGACTATGAGCATGTCGGAGCCGGCCTCCAGGGCCAGGACCGCGGCTTCTCCGCCGCCGTACCGGTCCGTGATGGCCCCCATCCGAAGGGCGTCGGTGATGACCAATCCCTGGAACCCCATCTCCTCCTGGAGAAGCTCCGTCATGAACTCGGGGGCGAAGGTGGCGGGAGGTGCGCCGGGACCCAACACTTCGGGAACCGAGACGTGGGCCGTCATCACCCCGTCCACGCCCCCGTCCACGGCGGCCTGGAAGGGGACGAGCTCCACCGCGTCCAGTCGCTCCCGGTCCGCCGTGACCTCGGGGAGCTCCAGATGGGAGTCCACCCGGGTGTCCCCGTGGCCGGGGAAGTGCTTGGCGGTGGTGAGGACTCCACCGGCTCGGGCCCCTCGGATGTATGCCTGGGCCAGGCGCCCCACCGTCTCCGGGTCCTCCCCGAAGGCCCGGGTGTTGATGATGGGGTTTTCCGGATTGGAGTTCACGTCCACCACCGGAGCGAAGTTCATGTGGACCCCCACCGCCCGTGCCTCGGCGGCGGTGATCCGGGCCATCTCCTCCACCACCGCCTCGTCTCCGAGGGCACCGAACCCCATGGTGGGGGGGAAGCTGGTCCCACCCCCCTGGGGAAGGAGGGAGGGGAGGGCGTAGGAATGGTTGATACGCATCCCCGGCCCGGTGTTCTCGAAGTCGGAGGTGACCAGGAGGGGGATCCGGGCCGCCTCCTGAAGAGCGTTCAGCTTGGCAGCGTAGGCGTGAGGGGTGCCGATTGAGATGACCACTCCCCCGATCCCCCGCTCCACCCAGTCCAGGAGCTCCAGGAACTCAGGGTCCGTCCGGCTCTGGTATCCTCCCGGAATCCAGGGGAAGACGAGCTGGGCCACCTCCTCCTCCAGGTCCATGGAGGCCAGGGTCTCCTCTACCCAGGCCCGCCCCTGGGCGTCCACGGAGGCCGCCGGAGCGCCGGGGGGTGGAGGTGGAGCCGCCTCAGAGGGAGCTCCGGGTGGGGGTGCGTCGGGGGAAGGTGTCGACGGGGCGCAGCCCCAGACGAGGATAAAAGCGGCCGC
>SKZC01000121.1 GCA_007127575.1 Gemmatimonadota bacterium | reverse complement strand
CGGAGGAACGCTGGGAGGCGTTCTCCCGGGGAACGGCGATCCGGCGGGCGGGGCGGGCGGGGTTTGCACGTAACGTGTGCGTGGCCATGGGGAACTGGCTCGCCGGGGAGGCAGCGCCCCCGTCGGAGGCGGTATCGGTGCTCGTGGAGGCGCTTTCGGATTCCGCCCCGTTGGTGCGAGGGCATGCGGCATGGGCGCTGGGGCGGACCGCATCTACTGAAGCCGCGTCAGCACTGAACCGGCAAGCCGCACGGGAGGCCGATACATGGGTGCGCTCCGAACTTGTCCGCGCGATGGAAGCGACGCGTTCGACAAGCGGATAACGTGCAACGGAACAGTTTCGCGTACATCGCGGTTCCATCGACTCCGACCGCCGATGATGATAGGTGATCGGGGGTGCCTCGGCATTCGGATCCCGGGCCCGGCGCCCCCTTGCCGGTGACACTGTTGACCTCTCCGGCTTCGTCCCCGTACGGTTACGATACCTTGACCCCCTCCTCCCCCTCCCCGACGCGAGCCCCAGGAACGTGACGAATCTCCCCATCGACCTCTCCGGAAAGCCTGCCCTCGTAGCTGAAGTCGCCGACGACGGGGGCTTCGGGTGGCCATCGCCAAGGCCCTGGCCTCCGAGGGGGCGGGACCCGGACACGGAGGTGGGATGACCTCGGCGAAGGCCGCCCTCGAGAGCGACGAGGGCTGACGACGTGAGCGGCCCCCTCTCGAGCGAAGCGTTTCCGACAATCCAGTCGGAATCCGATGATGTCACCGAGCCCCCGGAGTGGCTCCCGGAGGCGCTCGAGGGTGCCTGGTGGCTCCTGGCAACCTACCCAATCCTCCTTGCCCTGACCCTCGCCGTCGGGGGCGTGGCCCTCGGCTTCTCGGCCCGGGCCTTCCTCCTCTTCTGGGGCCTCAAGGTCACCCGGCGGACCACGACCGATCTGGATGAAAAGCTCCTCAGGATCGGCGGAATGGTCGTTGCCCTGGTTCTCGGCTACCTGGGCCTCGCCGCGGCGATCCAGGTGCTCCCCCTGGGGGAGCGGACCGCCGAGATCGCGATCCGGGTCCTGGTGAGCTTCCTCATCCTCCAGCTCATGCGGATGGGACTCAAGGCGTCGCATGTGGGGCTCGGGATCTTGAGCACCGTGCGGGACCGCTTCGCCATCGTCGAGGAGCGGACCCTGCCCCTCTTCGACCTGGCGACGACGGCGCTCATCGTGGCGTTTGCCGCGTACGCCCTCCTCATGGTCTGGAGCATCGACCCCACGGCGTGGCTCGCCTCGGCCGGTGTGGTGGGGATCGCGGTGGGCTTCGCGGCCCGGGACACCCTGGCCAATCTCTTCGCGGGCTTCTTCATCATCGCCGATGCGCCCTACAAGCTCGGCGACTACGTGGTCCTCGACACCGGCGATCGGGGAGAGATCACCAATGTGGGGATCCGCTCCACCCGCCTCCTCACCCGCGACGATGTGGAGATCGTCATCCCCAACTCGGAGATGGCGAACTCCAAGATCATCAATGAAACCGGGGGGCGATGGGTGAAGTACAGATGCCGCCTGAAGGTCGGGGTCGCCTACGGCTCCGACGTGGACCAGGTGGTATCGGTGCTCGACGAGGTGGCCCGGGAGCACGAGACGGTCTGCCGAGATCCGAGTCCCCGGGTGCGAATGCGCGGCTTCGGCGATTCGAGTCTCGACTTCGAACTCCTCTGCTGGATCGATCACCCCTCGGAGCGGGGCCGGGTGACCCACGAACTCTACATGGAGATCTACCGGGCCCTCGACCGGGCCGAAATCGAGATCCCCTTCCCGCAGCGGGACCTATGGGTCCGGGGAGGGCTTCCGGGGTCCGAGTGAGCGGACCCGGGACGCCTCGTCACCCTTCGGCGCCCACCTGGATGATGCGGCACTGACCCCGTCCACGAGCGGGGGGTCAGTGCCCGAAGACCCCCACATGGACGGCGTGGGGTCCCCCCTTGACCCGCACCCGCTCCACGCGGGTGGCGCCCGCCGGGCAGATCAGGAAGTGGATGGAGTGCGGTTGGGTGGGGTGGCGAGAGGAGCCGCTGCACCCTGGCACCGACGCCCCATCCCTGGTCGACCTCCTTCGGGTGGCTCGCTCCGCAGTCGAGGCCGCGCTCTGCTCCGAAGACGATTCCTGGGTCCGGGAGGAGTTGGAGTTCGCATCGGCGTCGACCGGGCGGGCGCGAGTGGGCGGGTTCGCGACCGCGTCCGTCGTCTGATCAGGTCGCAGGCGGCGGAAGTGCCCAGGGCTCGATCCGGTCGCGGCCGTCAGTAGTTCTCCTCCACGTGGAGCATCCCCTCGGGCATGCCGATCCCCGAGGCGATGCACTCCAGCCTGGTTCGCGTGAGGAGGCTTCCGGCACCGATCGTCACGGCGTTTCGGACCTCGTGGATGCCGAGACTGTTCGTGCCCGGCAGGCGCCGGGCGTACTCGGCGAACACCAGGCGCCAGCCGAGCATCTCGGAATAAGAGAAGCGACCGGTTCGGATCTCGACCCCGGGGCTCAGGACCCGGTGCACGAGCGTGTCGGCGCCCGCCGCCCGCGCTTCCTCGGTCAGGATCACCACCGTGTCCGGATCCGGATCGAGGAAGATGCCCCCGAATCCGGGGATCCGGTGCTCCAGGAGAAGCCGGTGCCGGATCCCACCCCTCACCGGCGCTCCCTGGCGCGCGTTCGCCAACTGCTCCTCGGCGAGTCGAGTGGCGCGGTCCGCCTCGTTCCCCGTGGGGCAGGCGAAGGGCGTGTAGCCATCGGGGAAGGGCTCCAGGTCGAAGGGATCGGAGAGCCGCATCCGCTCCGGCAGTAGTCCGGAGTGGTCCCGGACGTCCAGGTTCACCCGGTACCGATCGGGTTCGAGCCCACGTACCGGAACCTCCACCTGCGCCGACTCGCCCGGCGTAATCTCCAAGGGCGGCGGAACGTGGCCCGCGATGATGCACGTGCCGGAATTCATGGCGTTCCACACCCCCAGCGCGAACCGCTCGACCCGCTGGCTGCAGTAGGACAGGATGTGGAGCGGCGCGGCCCCCTGGTTGTGGACCATGGCCCGTATCTGGTCCCTCACCCTGCACTCCGGCGGGTCCGTGTGGAGACACGCGACCTCCTCGAGCAGCAGCGAAGTCTCCTCCGGAGGCTCCCCGGCACGGGGCGATGGCGGCTGATATTCAACGGTCCGCACCACGCTGGGGTCCACCACCTCCACCTCTGCCAAAGACGTTCCGGCCGAAGTGGTGACCGGGTCACAACCGCCCGTGAGGAGCAGCACGAAGAGGGGCACCAGCGCAGAGCCTGACCCGGAAGGCGAGACGCGAGCGGAAGGGATGCGAGCAGGCATCATGCCATCATCCTGTGCTCTACAGCGGACTCAGTTGGAAAACCATGGCTTCCACTCTCGGCTTCACGTTGTCAAGAGTCTTGCTCTTACGCCAGGCCATCACTTGTGGGTCCGCCGGGCGGTCGGGCTAGACGGCGATGACGGACCAATGGATGTTTTCGGTTTCAAGGGAGAGTGTGAATTCTCCCTTCCTGACTCGACCCCCTTCCCGCTTCTGTTTCTGCCGGAAGGGCGAGCGATGGCTCGGGTAACGGATCCACTTGGTGTCGAGAGCATCGCCGTGGGGCGGTACACGCCCCGATCTCGGTAAGGTGCGGAATTCCCAACCCAGGCCTCGGCGAAGGCAACCGCCGCAGGAGGTTTCGGCCTGCCGGGCCATCGTGGTGCTATCCCGGCGAGAGGGGGAACGTCACCGCTCTGCGAGCATCCGGGGCAACCAGATGAACCTTGGTGCTCCACACCCCACGCGGTCGTCCGATGGACTGCGGTCCGTTTTTCTTTCCGCACCCATGCCAAGGAGGGAGCGGGTGCCGGTGCTCGGTGGCATCAGCGGCTTTATCAGAGCCTTGTGCGTAGATAAGGTTGTGACGAGATCCTTATTGGACAGGTCGCGTCGAATAACCTCTCTCATGAGCCACCACAAGTCATGTCGACGGATCGAACCCAGCGGGCCGGATCCTTGACGCCCTGGACGTGGAGAGCGTCCGAGTCTATCGAGTCGTCCGCCAGTGAAGGACGGAGCTCGTTCGGTCTCGGCGCAATCCACGCCTGGATCTGCTCCCGGTGGGGAAAGGAGCACAACCTCCGTCCCCCACCCCCGGCTCACGGGTCCGGACTGGCCAGCACCGCTCGTAGACCGCCCGCGCCAGCTCCTCCCTGGGCGGTTCGGGACTTCCTCATGGTGGATCTCCCCGCCGGGCTCGAAGCGGCGATCCGCTCCGAGGTGGACCCTTGGGTTAAGGAGGAGATGGAGGCGGCCCTCGCAGGGTGAGGCGTATGGGAGCTACGTCGGTCACGATAGGAAACCTCTCGCGATTCCGACGCCCAAGGACCTCCGATCATGTGCCCGGGAGGAGGTCCCTCACCTCGCCTGTGCTGGTGCGCGTTGCTACTCGGCCCTCGCCTTCACGTGAGATAGCGGCGCCGTGGGGGGGAGGCATCTTGAACAGGCGCTGCCCGGTAGTCACATTGCCCGCCGCCATGGAGGCTCCGCTTCGCTGACCCGTCCCCCTCCACCCATCGAGGAGATGCCCGATGCAGACCACAGGCCATCCCGGGCCGAAGATCGTCGTCCAACCGCCCGGGCCCCGGGCACGCCAGGTGGTCGCGGAGGACCACACGTATCTCTCGACCTCCCTCAGCCGCACCGCACAGCTCGTCGGACGGCGGGCGCACGGCGCCTACGTCGAGGACGTGGACGGCAACGTATTCCTGGACTTCGGCTCGGGCATCTCGGTGACCGTGATGGGCCACACCCACCCGCGCATCGTGGAAGCGATCCAGCGTCAGGCGGCCGAGCTGATCCACGTCAACTCCTGCGACTACCTCTCCCTCCCTCAGGTCGAGTACGCCCGCCGCATCACGGGGCTTACGCCGGGGTCCTTTCCCAAGCGGGTCTTCTTTTCCAATAGCGGCAGCGAGGCGGTCGAGGCGGCCATCAAGTCGGCCGTATACCACACCCGGCGTCAGGGCCTGATCGCCTTCACCGGAGCCTTCCACGGGCGCACCATGGGCGCGCTGGGGCTCACCACCAACGCTCCCGTCTCACGGCGGCGCTACGCTGGCACGATGATGGGCAACGTGGCCTTCGCCCCCTTTGCCTACCCCTACCGCAACCCGTTCGAGGAGGACGCCGCACGCGGCGCGCTACGCTTCCTGGAGGAGCACGTGCTCGACCGGGTCCTCCCGGCCGAGGACTGCGCGGCCATCATCCTCGAGCCGATCCAGGGCGCGGGTGGCTACATCGTGCCCCCGGTGGAGTTCGTGCAAGGAATCGAGAAGATTTGCCGCCAACGGGACATCCTTCTGATCGCAGACGAGGTCCAGACCGGCTTCGCCAAGACCGGCCACATGTTCGCCTGCGAGGCCTTCGGGGTCGAGCCGGACATCGTATGCCTGTCGAAGAGCATCGCAGCCGGACTACCGATGGGCGCCACGGTCGCGCGGGCAGAGCTGCTCGAGTGGGATCCAAACACGCACGAGAATACGCTCGGTGGCAATCCGGTGGTCGTGGCGGCCGCTCTGGCCGCGCTGGATGTCTTCCAGGAGGAAGGGCTGGCGGAGGGGGCTCGCCGCATCGGCTCCCGCCTGATGTCAGGGCTGAGCGCTCTGCAGGGGCGCTTCCAGGCCATTGGGGACGTGCGGGGCATGGGCGCCATGATCGGCGTCGAGTTCGTGCTGGATCGGGGGTCCAGGGAGCCGGCCGGGGAGCTGCGCGACCGTTTCGTCCAGGCCTGCTTCGAAAGCGGCCTGCTGGTGCTAGGGGCAGGGCCGAGTAGTGTGCGCCTCTCCCCACCGTTGATTCTGAGCGATGAGGAGGTGGACGTCGGGCTCGCCCTCATGGAGCAGGCTCTCGTACGGGTGGCGGGTGAGTGAGTGGCCGAGGTCGGCTCCCTTGATCCCCCCCATTCGACCACTCCCCCTCCGGAAGGGCCAAAGCCCTGAGAGGCTTACTGCCTTTGACTTCGGCTCCCATGGGGCAGCGGAATCACATAACGACGATTCCGGCCATTTTCCCAGGAGGTGTGCCCGTTCAACGTGAAGGTCGCGGAGGAGGATGAGCCACCGCCGGGGGCGATGCGCGTGCTCGTCACTCTGAGAGGATGTCGGCGATCTGGTCGCGTAGCTCTGGGATGCGGGTTTGCACGACATCCCAAATCAACTCGTAATCCACACCTATGTAGTCGTGAATGAGGCGGTCTCTCATGCCCGCCATGGCACGCCACTCGACTTGGGGGTGTGATGCCCGGAAGGATTCCGGCAGCTTCTTCGTGGCTTCGCCGATGATCGCGAGGCTTCGCACGAATGCGCGGGACAGCACTTCGTCCGCCTCAAAGTCGGCAAAGGTCTTGCCAGAGCTGAATGAAAGCAGAAACTCCACCTCGACCTGAATGTGCCGCAGATAATCAAGCGGCTCGGAGGACATCTTCAGCTTCCGATAGGATTCGAGAGCCGATGAACGGTGAGAGCCCTTCCCGAGTAACTAGTTCGACCGGTTGGCCGAGGACCTCCTCCAAGAGGTCCGAAAGAGCAAGGAACCGATCGAAGGACTTCGCACCTGGGCGAAACTCGACCAAAAGGTCGACATCGCTATCAGCTCGCGCTTCACCGCGCAGCACGGAACCGAAGAGCGCCAATCGATCAACGCCGAGTTCCCTGATCCTGGGCTCGGCGGCTTTCAGGAGGCCAATGGCCTCCTCTCGGGTAAGTGGAGTCGCTTCCATGTGCTGAAGGTACAGGGTCGCCTACCCGCGCGGAAAGCACGCCCCCCATGCGGCCGGGGATCTGTCGGAAGCGGAGACGTCGGGGGCCCCCTATCTGCTCGCGTTCCCACCGGTTGTGAGCTTGAAGCGAAAACGGGTGAACCGGTAGAACACCCAGGAGGTTTGTCCGTTCAACGAGAAGGTCGCGGAGGATGCGGCGAAGCCGGGGTACGCGGCGCGGGGGCTCTTGGGCGAATCTGGTTAGCCGGCGCCCGCTCCGAGCTCGAGCGGGGGGCCTCAGTCGAGGAAGCCCCCCGGGTGGGACCGGAAATCATCTCCACGCTGGAAGGATCAACACCAACGAGGAAATAACTCCTCGTGCGCCAGCACCGTGCCTAGTGCCCGCTCCCTTTTCTCTGAGAAAACACCAGTTCGACGTGTTCATGACCCTATCTCGGGGGCTTCCGGCTAACCCCAGGGCGATTCACGACCCAACCCAACACTCCGCACGCCCAGGTACGTCCTCCACGCCGCCCGAGGGATGCGGGCCGCGAGCGAACTCTGAGTATCTACCAGACGTTCATCCACACCTCGCAGTCGCACCACGCTCCGAGATGGCGAAGCCACGCGAGGGTGACGGGCACGTTCAAGCCCCGGCTGCGGAGGTACTCTTCGACATGACGGGTGGTCCCATCGCACTCCCCGCTATCCAGGCGCTCCTCCAGGTATTGGAGAAGGTCGTCCGTCTGCTCGAGGGTGAGAGCTCGAGCGGCTCGGGGTCTGGTCATGTCACCTCCTCGATGGGCCGGTGGAGCGAACCACCGGACGGGAAGGATGCCGGCGGCCGAAGGCACACCGGAGCGTGATCCGATCATGGGGAGATTGCGCGGGCAGGAGGATGGCCCAACGGGTCGCCTGAGAGCGCACCCAGGGCGGAGGGGGGGACCGCTGGCTCGCCGTTCCGGACCCGTCCAAGAACCATCTCCTCAGGGCCACCCGAAGATCCTGGACGGGGATGCACCGGCTCGACCCCGAGCCAGGTCATCCGGCTCTCTCCAGAAGTGTCCTGTACCGGAGTTGGTCAGCCGAACCTCCCACCCCGCATCCGGGTCCGAGCTCACCGGAACCGCGACATCTACTCGCCACAGGCGCTGGGATTCAGGCGGAAAGGCCGCCAGCAGCCCGACCCCCACTCCTGCCTTGATCCCACTGTCGATCCCGAACGGCGCTTCGCCTGCCTGGAGCCATCCCGCATCCGCGAAACTGGCGAGGCCGAACGATCCGTGCCGGGTGAGTCGACCTATGGCCCATCTCTCCTCCAACCGTACGACCGTCCGTGTCGCACCGGCTTTGCGGGAGCCGGTATAGCCACGTACCCCACCCTGGCGATCACCGAGCATGAGCTGGAACGGAATCCGCTGCCGCCACGCACCACTGAACTCCACGCTCCCGACGACAACGTGCGCCTCAGCCGGCTTGAAGTACCACGCCAGCCGACCGCCACCCACCAGGGAATCCCAACGATCCGTTCCCGGATCCCGGCGCGCTTCACCTTCGACTCGAAACGCGTGGAACGACGAAGCCGAACCCCGGCCCGCGTAAAGGTCGGCGGCAACGAACACGTCGTCGTCATGGTTCCCGAAGCGGGAGGTGCCTCGCCCCACCACCATGCCGAGCTGAACTCCCGTCGCCACGTCCTGGGCCGCGGTGAGCGCATCGAAGCCCTGGACTGTCATGAACGAGAGCGCACGCATCCCGACGACGGCATTCATTCGCAGATTGCGGTAGGCAGGAGCCGGAAGCCCAAGCGCATCGGTCGTGTCCGCAACGAGCCCCGAATCCGAGACGATCACGGCCACGCTCGCCGGGGTCACGGTTTCGGCAGTGAGCAAGGCTCCGGTGAAGGCGCTGTAGCGCCCAAGACCCAGGCGGCGCACGCCCCCCAAGTCCCAGAACCGCCGTTCCACCCCGAGTGAGAGCCGGTCACCGTCCGGGGGCACGAAGCTGATGTAGCGGTTCACGTCGCTGAATCCCACATGCCAAGCGGTCCGCTGCAGGTCAGTGAAGAATGGGAGATCCAGGGCGCCGGACAACGTGCTCCCCAGCGGTGCACGTTCGGCCTCGAACGAGAGCCTGTAGGGTCCGCCGAATACTTGGTACGCCGTCGCGTCCACCCCCACCCCCGTTCGATATGCGAATCCTCGTTGAACCTTTCCGGCCAGGTAGAGGCCCCGACCGTCCACATTGCCGTTTCCGAAGCGAAGCGCTGAAGGGAGGAAGTCGCGAACCCGCATCCCGAACACCGTGGGAATCTCGTCGATGGTCACGACCTCGATGCGCACACCTTCCGTTGAATCCGGCAGCGCACGGACGCTGGCATCGGCCAAGAAGGGCTGAAGTCGAAGGATGCGCTCCGATTCGGCCCGCTCTCGCTCCGTGCACGCATCCCCTTCCTCCAGCAACATGAACCGACGGATCATCTTCTCTTTCGAGGTCGTGTGGTGAAGACCCACCCCACGGGCGAGAGGTCGCAGAACTGGTGGAAAAGCCAGAAAGGAGGGGTCGCCTGGAGCGATGACGATCTCGGTCACCGTTCTCCCATCGCAGGACGCCAGGGCGATTGCTGGGTCCTGTGCGACAGCTCCCACCGGCAAGACCAAAGCCCACAGAAGGAGGGGGAGGAAAGCTCCCGGAACGCTCCGCCTCCAAAGTGCGGACGGCGTCGGAGGTAGACTCCGGTCAGGGATGGTCAACTTCATTGAGCAGGATGCCGAAAGGCCTCGTGGATCCCATTCCATGACGCGGGCAGATGCATGGGGGCACGCTCCCTGAGCTATGCGGAGGCGGCGGTGCGCCGCCCTGGGCACGAGAGATAGGATGGAGTTGCTCTTCAGCCACGCCGGTGGGCTATTCGCTGCTCTCGAGCAGGGCCACCCACGGACCTTCCCCAGGGGGCGCGAGGGTCACCGATCCGCCTCCTTCGACGGAAATCGTGGGGCCCCACTGGACGGCAAGAATATCGAGCCAGCGAAGAGTCATCCCTCCCGCCACATCGCTGAGGTCCAGATCCACCGATCCCTCATCGGGGAAGTAGACGGCGTACCGGAACCCGATCTCGGCGAGCACGTAGGCCTCGTCGTTTCCGTGGCGGGAGAGGAGATCGGTGCTCCATCGCGTAGGCCCAGTGGGTCTGAGCGATCTGGTGGTTGTTCTGTGAGATTTCCACGTATGCATAGCGCTCGGGATGGTCGTACGTGTGATCGTAGAGAGGATCCTCGGGGTCTCGAGCCGCCCACATTTCGGTGACGTAGGCGGGCTGTCCCAGCTCCTCCGCCGTCTCGAGGATGAGATCTGCCCAGTAGCCGCTCCAGAGTGGTGATTCGTCGGTTTCATTGCTGATCGTATAGAGCACATGCGGATAGTGCAGCGAAATCGAGAGCACCTTTTCGACGAACGTGCGCTGGTACTGGAGCACCTCCTGGTTGTCGTCGAGCCCCGGCGTCGTCCTGAGGAAGGGATTCTCGCGCTCTGGGGCGGGAGAGTTCACGACTACAGGGAGTCCGCTCGTCTCCGGCGTGTAGTTGACGTTGTTGCGCGGGTTGTAGGGGCTGGCCGCCCAGCGCCCGCCCCCCGCGAAGTCAAAGCGATCCCAGAGCTCGATTTGGACGATGATGTCCCGCGCGAGGGTCATCTCAAGGAAGCGCTCGAAGCGCTCGAAGCGCTCCCAGTACTCAGGGTTCCAGAGAGTCAGGTCGTAAAGGCCCTCCCTGACGACGCCCTGAAACGGAAAGACGTTCCCTTCATCCCGGCTCGACATCGTGTTGCGCACGTAGTTCCCTCCCACCGACTGGAGCCGGTCGAGGTGGGCCTCGAGACCGTTGGGGGGTAGCTCGGGATGGTTAAAAAGGTTGTCCTCGTCCGAGCCGCCCAGGAGCAGGACCACGACGGCGGTCCCCGCACCCCTCGTCCCCGCCCCGCGGAGCCCAGACCGACCAGCCCGGCTCCTACTCCCCGTACCGAGCATCGCCACGATGCCTCCGAGGAGAGCGAAGCCTCCGGCCGCGAAGAGCTCACACGGCACAGTTGGAAGGTTGAGCGGAGCCCCCATGAGGAGCGCGAGCACCGGAGCCCCATCGAGGCCCACAAGGGGCCGCACCGCCGACGGAATCCAGCCCAGGTGAGCGGCGGCAAGCTCCAGCGGAAGGGCGAAGCCGCGGCGAGGAGCCCTCTGGGCAGGACCTGCTGGTCCGCGAATCGAGTCATGAGCCCACGAAATCCCATTGAAAGTCGTCGCGAAGCTCTCCCTGCGAGCCTCGCACACTGATCACTGCGCGGAGCGGTTCGAAGCCGGACCGTGCTCCGACGCGGTCCGTCGCGAGTCGACGGGAGCCCGCAACGCCCAGAACGCACCAAACCGGCGCGAAGAGGAGTAGATTGCCGAGCACGACCACCCACCGTGGGGAAGGCGGACGGAGGAGGATCTCTTGATGGAAGGTCCCCGTCGGTGGCCACGTTATCCAGAGCCTGTTCAGGTATAGCCAGGCCACCCTGCCCGCTGTGGCGTACGCACTACAATCGAGCAGGCCTGTACGGCAGTCTGGACCCATACGTCGCCCGAATACCCTCCCAATGCGGCCCCAATCCCGCTGTTCATTGACGCGATGGCCACGCCCCACTGATGTCCACCGGATAGACGTTGCAAGCGAGGTGCCGGGATGGCGCACCGGTGACCGGCATCCCGTTTGCATGCCCCAACCGATCGAGCCCAATGCGTTCGCGGGTCCAAGGCCCCGTCGCGCTCCTGACGTCAAACACCCACGGGAACGAAGACATGAAAGCGATCATCCTGGCCGGCGGTTTTGGCACGCGCCTTTCGGAAGAAACCGCCTTTCGACCGAAACCCATGGTGGAAATCGGAGGCAGGCCCATGCTCTGGCACATCATGAACACGTGCGCGGCTCACGGCGTGGACGAGTTCATTGTCGCCCTGGGATACAAAGGTGAGGTGATCACGGAGTACTTTCTAAACTTCTACGCGATCAACAACGACCTCTCCATCGACCTCGCGACCGGAGCATCCACCATCCACGACGGCAACCAGCCGAACTGGAAGGTCCACCTCGTGGACACGGGATTGCACACCCAGACCGGCGGACGACTCAAGCGGCTACGCGACTGGCTGGATGAGGACGAGGATTTCCTCTTCACCTACGGAGACGGGGTGGCCGACCTGGACATCACGGCATTGATCGACTTCCACCGTTCCCACGGGAAGCTGGCCACGGTGACGACAGTTCGCTCGCCCGCGAGGTTCGGTCGCCTGGCGATGCGCGAGCACCAGGTGACGAAGTTCCACGAGAAGCCCGAGGCCGCGGAGGGGTGGATCAACGGCGGCTATTTCGTCCTCAAGCCCAAGGCCATTGACCACGTCGACGGTGACCACTCCGTCTGGGAGCGCCATCCCGTGGAAGGGCTTGCGGGCGACGGACAGCTCATGGGCTTTCGGCACAGCGGCTTCTGGTCCTGCATGGACACCCTCAAGGAGAAGAGCCTCCTCGAAGACCTGTGGGAGCGAGGGGAAGCTCCCTGGAAGATCACCGAGGCGCGGGAGTCCGCCTTGGTCGGCGATGGGATGAATGGAGCGGAGCGGCCCTCGTGACTGGTGCCGCGACAGGGAGAGGGGAAGCGCGGCCGTCCTCCGGCGAGACGGAGTTCCGCGCGCGTGCCGTCGTCGCGGGGGTTCTGCGGGGGGGCTGGGGGTCGCCCCGGCCATCGTGGTGGAATGCAGGGCTCGTCCGCCCCCTCGGGCTTGCTGGCCCAACGCCCCCGGACCATCATCAGGCTGCTCCCCCGACCCCAGCCCCCATCGGAAACGCCTTCGGAACCCGCCGTGGCCATTCCACTCCCCTCCAGGCCCATTCTCCTAGCCGCAGACGGTCTTCAACCCGACGCTCGAGCCCACCCTCCGTTGGCTTGGGAACCGGGTCGATGCCTCCGAGCAGGCCCATGGGTCCATCACCGGATCCATAGGCTCCCGGAGCACTACGCCCTGCCCGAGGAGGGCTGACCGATGGCGGACCCCTCGCGTCTGCGGCGAGAGGTGGGGCTCGGTGGGGCGGCCCTCCTGGGGCTCGGCTCCATGGTGGGCACAGGGGTCTTCGTCAGCATCGGCATCGCCGCAGGTGTGGCGGGGCCCTCCCTTATGGCCGCCACGGTCCTGGCCGCCTTCGTGGCCGCCGCCAATGGCCTCTCCAGCGCACAACTCGCCGCCGCCCATCCCGTCAGCGGGGGCACCTACGAATATGGTTACCTCTGGCTGAGCCCCTCCTTGGGATTCGCCGCGGGCTGGCTGTTCCTCCTGGCGAAGAGCGCTTCGGCGGCCACGGCGGCGCTAGGCTTCGGGGGATACTTCTTGGACGTGGCGGGATACGCGTCGCCTGGATGGCGGGTGGGGACCGCCCTCCTGGCCACCCTGGCCATCACGGCTTTCGTGGCGGGAGGGATCCAGCGATCCAACCGTGGAAACGCCATCATCGTGGGCCTCACCCTGGCCGCTCTCCTCGCTCTGGTGGCTTTCTCCCTCCCTGTGGTGATCCCGGACGGCCTGGGGAACTTCACCCCCTTCCTTCCGGATCCAGCCGAGGGACCGGGAGGGTGGGGGGCGCTCCTCCACGGAACCGCCCTTATGTTCGTGGCCTTCACGGGCTACGGTCGCATCGCCACGCTGGCGGAGGAGGTTCGGGACCCGGGGCGGGTCATCCCCCCCGCCGTCGTGCTAACCATGGCCATCGTCTCCCTCCTCTACCTCGGCGTCGCCTTCGCCGGAGTCGGGGTCCTGGGAGCCGAGGAATTCGGCCGGGCCGCAGAGCGCACCGCCGCTCCCCTGGAGGCCCTAGCCACTGCCCTGGAGGTCCCATGGCTGGCCCTGGCGGTGGCCCTGGCAGCGGTGACGGCGATGCTGGGGGTGCTCTTGAACCTGGTGCTGGGCCTTTCCCGGGTCCTTCTGGCCATGGCCAGGAGGAGGGATGCCCCGGCGCCCTTCCAGCGCATCAGCAAGGCGCAGGGGAGCCCGGTGCACGCCGTATGGGCCTGTGGTCTGGGAGTGGCCGCCCTGGTCCTCATCGGCGACGTCCGGGTCACGTGGTCGTTCAGTGCCTTCACCGTGCTCCTCTACTACGGCATCACGAACCTGGCCGCCCTCCGCCTCCCGCCGGAGAAGCGCCTCTTCCCCCGGTCGATCCCCGGCTTCGGGCTCGTGGGCTGCCTGGGCCTAGCCTTCTGGGTGGAGAGCACCATCTGGCTCACGGGGCTGGCCCTGCTGGCCGTGGGTCTGGCGGGACACCTCCTCCGTCGTCGACTCGCCCCCGAATGAGGGGGCCTCGGTAAGGGGAGGGGGCGTCCGGAGGGCTGGTGCTTGGAGAGAGGTGAGGCCGCTCCCCGGGGGCCTCATCCGGGGTCGGAGGACTCGGCATTATGAAGCATCACTCGGTACATCATGTCCCGGATCCGGTCGTGCATTAGGGCCACCACCTGGACGAAGTGTCGCCAGGTATCGTCTCCGCACCCCTCTACCTGCTCGGCGTAAGCGCGCCACTCGCCGGGAGAAACGCGTTCGCCGACCGAAGGGGGACGGCAGGCGGGCTCCTCCTTCCCCGCCCCGTAAAGCGCCCACTCGGTCATCAGCGTGTAGAACATCTCGTCGAAGTCCAGTATCTTCTGCATTGCCGCATGGAAGTGTCGGTCCTCGAAGCTTCCATGCCAGACGAAGTCGCGGAAGCGGTCCCGGGGGACGGATTCCGTGCGCACCGCATCTGGCTCTGACACCGTCTTCCCGGGTGGGTGGGGGGCCCGGTCCTCCCCGATGTATCCATCCAGGTCCACGTCCCGGGCCCGACTCACCCGGTCATGTACTGTGGACTTGTACATGGCGTGACGCACCCGGTCGTGTATGATCTCGGTGGCTTGCCGCCAGGAGGATTCCACGCCGTCCGCCTCGAGGCACTCCCGGTACTCCCCCCACTCGCCGCCCGAGATCCGGAGCCGGAAGTGCGGAACGCGGTCTTCGTCTCCCAGCCGCTGGGCACCGTACAGGGCGAGATCGGTCATCATCTCGTGCATGTGGTTGTGGAAAGTGCCGAAGAGGTGCATGGCGTGTCCCCACCGGTCCTCCTCGACGACGTGGTGGGAGATGTACTGTCGGAAGTCGCCTCCGGAGATGGAGTTCATCCGGAAGTCGTCTCGGTGGTCCAGGCGTTCCTGCCCGCCCAGGGGAAGCACGGCGCCCAAGACGAGGGCGGCACCGAGGACGAGGGGAGTGATGGGGCGTGGGGATGGGATGAGATCCCTCCGGGATCGGACGGGAGGCGCTGGCGGCGACGGGGCACGACAGGGAGCCGGAGCTCTTGGCTGCTGCGGTGGCGTACGGCGGTCCGAGGCGTCCCTTCCTTACCCTTCCGGCAAAAGGGGTCCCGGCCCGAGGGTCACGGCCACGCCCAACAGTCCCCGGGCATACAGCTCTCCTCAACTCTCCGCCAGTGGCGTCACCTCGACCAGCCCATCCAACGGCGCCCGTCCGCCGAAGGGCGTCTTCGATGGCCCCCCGCTCATCGACGGGCGGGCCCCGATCCCGGTACCGCTCACCCTCCTCGTCCGCCTCCCGGGGGGCCCGGATCTCCTCCGGAAGGTGGTGTGCTTGGATGGGATCTCCCCCGGAACGGATCCGTGTGCTCTCCAGGGCAGCAAGGAATCGAACGTGACGGACTGGCTGCTAACAGGGATGCAGTTGGTTTTCGACTCGGTCGGCGGACGTTGATCAGTCGGTGTCGCCGAGGAAGCCGACGCGGATCGCGGTGACCGCCCAGACGCTCCCGTCCTCGGCGCTCTCCGTGTATAGCACCAACGCGCCCCAGTCGACTTGCGGGGTTTGGAAGGGGATTTCGCCGTCGAAGGGACCGAGGTCGGGGCCACCGCTCCCGGTCACGAAGCCCTCGCCGATGGGGTCCGGGCTGCCGTCGGCGAGAATCGACACCTGCACCGTCCCCTCGAAGGCCCGGGCCCGACCGGAGAGTCGCAGGGGGTGGTCGATCACGGACCGCGGCTGCGGCTTTTCGATGACGATGTCCTCGTGGACGGCGGCGAGGACCCACCAGGTCTCGTCGGGGGCCAACTGGCGAAGCAGCACGGTGCTGACCGGTCCGCCAGCGCGCGGCTGCAGTTCGACCTCGCCGGAGCGTGAGTCACCCTGCCGGAACTCGCCGAGCACGGGGTCAGTGAAGCCGACGAGGTCGACGGCGAACGATCGGGCCGCCTCAACAGGATCGTCGAACCGGGTGACGCTTTCGACGTCCGGCCAGAGCGCCTGGGCGCGGACCTCGGGGGGCAGGGCCGTCGTCGTGGAGTCGACCCGTTCGGTGTCGTGGTCACCACAAGCGGCGAGCCCCCCGAGGGCGCAGAAGATG
>SKZC01000272.1 GCA_007127575.1 Gemmatimonadota bacterium | reverse complement strand
TGCTTCCCCAAGGATGTGAAGGCGCTCATCCGCACCCTGGGCGAGCTGGATCAGGATGGAGGGCTCCTCCAGGCGGTGGAGGAGGTGAACCACAACCAGAAGCGCCTCCTCCTGGACCGGATCGTCCGGAGGTTCGGAGACGACCTCTCGGGCCGCACCTTCGGGACCTGGGGCCTGGCCTTCAAGCCCGGCACCGACGACATGCGGGAGGCTCCCAGCATCACCGTCATCGGCGGCCTCCTGGAGCGCGGCGCCCGGGTCCGGGCCCACGATCCCGAGGCCGTGGAGAACGCCCGGAAGGTGTGGGGCGACGCCGTGGAGTTCTGCGACACGAACTACGACTGCCTCCAGGACGCCGACGCCCTGGTCATCCACACCGAGTGGCAGCCCTACCGCCGTCCCGACTTCGACCGGATCAAGGCCCTCCTCAAGAGCCCCGTCGTCTTCGACGGCCGGAACCTCTATACCCCCCAGGCCATGCGGGAGCGAGGGTTCGAGTACTACTCCGTGGGCCGCCCCGCGGTGACGGAGCGGGACCTGAGAGGGGTTTCGGCGTAGAGGGAGGGGAAGCCCCTCGTGTTCCACCCTCTCACCCGGCCCAGCCCCCCTGCACGTTGCCTCTCCCGCCCGCACACTTCCTCGTCGGCGCCGGCGTCGGTGAAGCGCTCCGGCCCCGGTCCGGCCCTTCCTCCTCCGCCGACTCATCGGCGGCTCACTCCGTGGCCTCGCCCGGCCGCCCTCCCTGGATCCGGCGCCCCTGGGCCGTTTGGCTCATGGCCGGGACCGTGGCCGTCCTCCCCGACATGGACCTGGTGGTGGGCTTCGCCCTGGGGAGGGGCCGGGAGTTTCACGGCCTCTTCAGCCACACCCTGGTGGCCGTGGCTCTGGTGGCCGTCCTGGCGTGGCTTCTGGCCGGACGGCGCTGGGCCCTCATCGCCGCCGGCGCCTACGGCTCCCACCTCCTTCTGGACATCCTCCAGGAGCGTCGCTCCTCCAGCGTCCAGCCCCTCTGGCCCGTGTCGTCCGAGCCCATGGGCGGGATCGTGGACCTCTTTCCCAGCGCCTCCCTCCCCCTTCACCTGGGGCCCGTCGGGGTGATGGAGGCCGTGCTCCAGCCCCCCCTCCGCACCGAGATCCTCATCCAGACCGCCATCGCGGCGGCCTTCTTCCTGGGCGCGGTCGGCGTGCGCAGGTGGTGGTGGGACCGGCGGCCGAGCGAGAACTCCCCGCCCTCATCTCCGGCGGCACCGGATGGGCCCGGGCCCCGGCCCGGCCCGTGAGGACTCTCCGCTGGAGGGGCCGCCCGTGAGGATCCTCATCACCGGAGCCGCGGGGTTTCTGGGGTCCCACCTGGTGGACCGGTTCCTGGAGGAGGACTGCCGGGTCATCGGGGTGGACAACCTCATCACCGGAGCCCTCCGGAACCTGGAGCACCTGGAGGACGAACCCCGGTTCACCCTCCTCCGCCACGACGTCTCCCTCCCCCTCTATCTGGCCGACGAGCTGGACGGGATCCTCCACTTCGCCTCCCCCGCCAGCCCGGCGGACTACCTGGACCTCCCCATCCAGACCCTGAAGGTGGGAAGCCTGGGCACCCATAACATGCTGGGGCTGGCCCGGGCTCAAGGGGCCCGCTTCCTCCTGGCCTCCACCTCCGAGGTCTACGGCGACCCCCAGGTGCACCCCCAGCCCGAGGACTACTGGGGCCACGTGAACCCCGTAGGTCCCCGGGGCGTCTACGACGAATCCAAGCGGTTCGCCGAGGCCATGACCATGGCCTACCACCGCACCCACCGCCTCGAAACCCGCATCGCCCGGATCTTCAACACGTACGGGTCCCGGATGCGCCCCGCCGACGGCCGCGTGGTCTCCAACTTCATCGTCCAGGCCGTCCGCGGAGAGCCCCTCACCGTGTACGGTGACGGCTCCCAGACCCGTTCGTTCTGCTATGTGGACGACCTGGTGGAAGGAGTCTTCCGCCTATTCCACGCCGAAGGGCCCGGCGCCGACCCCGTGAACCTGGGCAACCCCGGCGAGTTCACCGTGGCCGAGCTGGCCGAGCTCGTCCGGGACCTCGCCGGAAGCGACGTAGCCATCGAGCGCCGGCCCCTCCCCCAGGACGACCCCCAGGTCCGCTGCCCCGACATCACCCGGGCCCGGGAAGTGCTGGGGTGGAGCCCCCGGGTGTCGCTGGAAGAAGGCCTCCGCCGCACCATCCCCTACTTCCGCCGCCTGGTGACGGAAGAAGGCGCCTCCGCCCGGACGCTGGAGTGAGGGGGGGCGGCCGAGTCCGGACCGCCTCGGTCACGGCGGAGCGGCCCGAGCCGCGCCACAGCGGCCCTCCCTACCCGCTTGTTCATCAGATTCACGGATAATATGATTATCTGAGCAGCCGTTGTCCCACGGCCGGCCCGCGGTCGCCCTGACAGCCGTCCCACGGCCGCCCCACAACCTTGCCCCACGACTGCCTCGAGGCCTCGGAAGACGTGTCCCGCACCATCACGGTCACCATAGCCGCCCGGAACTTCGCGGAGATCATCAACCGCGTTTATTACCGCGGAGAGGACTTCGTCCTGGAACGGAGCGGTCAGCCAGTGGCTCACCTGGTCCCCGTCCCCCGGGGGGAGCGGCTCGGGGCCCTCCCCGCCTTGCTGGACCGCGTGCCCTCCCTTTCCCCTGAGGATGCCCGGGAGTTGGAGGCGGACCTGGACTCGGCCAGGCAGGAGATGGACTCGGCCAGGCGGGACATGGATGAAGGACCCCTCCGGGACCCATGGGAGTCCTGATCGACGGGTCGGTCCTCATCGCCCACGAACGGGGCGGGCTCGACCTGCCACAGCGGATCTCCGGGCGGGAAGAGGAGCCCTTCTTCCTCTCCGTGATTACGGCCAGCGAGCTCCTCCACGGAGCCCACCGGGCCCGGGACCGAGGGACCCGAGCGCGCCGGAGCGCCTTCGTGGAAGGAGTGCTGGACGCGCTTCCGCTCCTCCCCATCGACAGGGCCACAGCCCGGATGCACGCCCAGCTATGGGCCGACCTCGCCGAAGAAGGAAGCCTCATCGGTCCCCACGACCTCTGGCTCGCCGCCTCCTGCCTCATGCACGACCTCCGGATGGTGACGGCCAACGCTCGGGAGTTCCGGAGGGTCCCCGGCCTGGAGGTAGAGGACTGGGGGGCGCAGTGAGGCCGGCCTCCCTCGACCCCGGACAGGCGTGAGGACCCGGCTCTGAGATGTTCTTCCTCAAACAGCTCCTGGGGGCCCTCATCATGCCCCTCCCCGTCGTTCTCCTCCTCCTCACCGCCGGGGTCATCCTCCTCTGGTTCACCTCCCGGGAGCGGTGGGGGAAGGTCCTGGTCACCGCCGGGGCCCTCCTCCTCCTGGTAGCCTCCCTCCCTTCCGTCGGCGAACGCCTCATCGCCCCGCTGGAGACCCGCTACCCCCACATCCTGGAGCCCGCCGACACCCTGCCGGCCCAGATCCAATGGATCGTCGTCCTTGGCGGGGGGCTTTCCGCCGACCCCACGGTGCAGCCCCACGTCCGGGTCAGCGATGAAGCCCTCTTCCGGGTCATGGAGGGGGTGCGGCTGCAGCGAGGCCTCCCCCACGCCCGGATTCTCTTCACCGGATACGGAGGGGCGAGCCCCGTTTCCTCCGCCGAGGCCAACGCCGATGTGGCCCGGGAGTTCGGCGTCCCCGAAGACCGCATCGAAGTGGACCCCCGACCCCGCGACACGGAGGAGGAGGCCCAGGCCGCCCTGGAGCGCATCCAGCCCGGCGAGCCCTTCTACCTCGTCACCTCCGCCGCCCATCTCCCGCGCTCCGTGGAGCATTTCCGAACCTGGGGACTGGAACCCATCCCCGCCCCCGCCCACCGGTACGCCCTGGACGCTCCCCGGAGCTTCCGGGGCCACTTCCCCCAGGCCGACGGCCTCCGTATGACGGAACGTGCCGTCCACGAACGGGTGGGAATGCTCTGGCGCCGAATCCGGCCCTCGGCGGCGGCCCCCGGGCCCTTGCCGTGACGTGAGGCTGGCACCTGCGAGCCCGCGGCTGGCCCTCAGACCGGTCTCGGGCACCACGAGCCTGACTTATCTACGACCACGCGTCTATGACCACGCGCCCGACCCGGTAACCGCGAACCCCATCCCTGTCACCACCGTCACCACCATCACGGCCAACAACACCATCAACACCGGCCGGAACCCGTGACCGCGAGCGCGGCCTCCAGCATGACCTCAGACCCGTCGCCCCAGACCCACCGCCCCAGACTGCAAGGAGCACCCCGTTGAGCATCCTCATCACCGGCGCCGCCGGCTTCATCGGATCCCATCTTACCGAGCGCCTGCTGGAGCGGGGGGAGGAGGTGGTGGGCCTCGACCTCTTCGACACCTTCTACGAGCCCGCCATCAAGGAGCGGAACCTCGCCCGGGCCCTGGATCATGACGGCTTCACCCTGGTGCGCGGTGACATCCGGGACGAGGAACTCCTGGCCTCCCTCCCCGACTCCATCGACACCGTGATCCACCTGGCCGCTCGCGCCGGAGTCCGTCCTTCCATCGCGGAGCCCGTCCTCTACACGGACGTGAACCTGCGCGGTACCTCCACCCTTCTGGAGCTGGCCCGCACCCGGGGGATCCGCACCTTTCTCTTCGGCTCCTCCTCATCCGTCTACGGAAACAACGAGAAGGTGCCCTTTTCGGAGGAGGACGCGGTGGAGCACCCCATCTCCCCCTACGCCGCCACGAAGCGGGCCGGGGAGCTTCTCTGCCATGCCCACGCGCACCTCCACGGC
>SKZC01000355.1 GCA_007127575.1 Gemmatimonadota bacterium | reverse complement strand
TGGGAGCTTCCCTCGTAATGGTGACGTCGTGGGGATGGGACTCCCGAAGCCCGACGGAGGTGACCCGAACGAACCGGGCCCGCTCTTCCAGCTCGTCCAGGTTCGCGGCTCCGCAGTACCCCATTCCACTCTGAAGGCCTCCCACGAGCTGGAAGACGGTGTCCCGCATGGGACCCTTGTAGGGGACCCGAGCCTCGATCCCCTCGGGAACCAGCTTCCGGGTATCCTGCTGCGCCTCCTGAAAGTATCGATCCGCGGACCCCTCTTCCATGGCCGAGAGCGAACCCATCCCGCGAACCAGCTTGTACCGGCGTCCCTCCAGAAGGAAGGTCTCTCCCGGCGACTCGTCGGTCCCGGCGAACATGGAGCCCATCATCACCGAATCGGCCCCCGCAGCCAACGCCTTCACCAGGTCTCCGGAGTAGCGCACCCCGCCATCCGCGATGATGGGAACCCTACCCTCCACCCCGTGAACCGCCTCTAGGATGGCGGTGAGCTGGGGAACCCCCACCCCCGTCACCACCCGGGTGGTACAGATGGACCCGGGGCCCACCCCCACCTTCACCGCATCCGCACCTCGCTCCACCAGGGCCTGGGCCCCGTCCGCCGTGGCCACGTTCCCGGCCACGATCTGGATTTCGGGGAAGGCCTCGCGGATTCTCTCCAGGGCCTGAAGAACTCCCTCGGAGTGGCCGTGCGCTGTATCGATGACCACCACATCCACCCCGGCCTCCACCAACGCTCGTGCCCGCTCCAGGTCCTCCCGGGACGCTCCCACGGCGCCCCCCACCCGGAGCCGTCCGCGATCATCCTTCGAGGCATTGGGGAACTGCCTTCGCTTCACGATGTCCTTTACCGTGATGAGCCCCCGGAGCATCCCTTCATCGTCCACTACCGGAAGCTTCTCAATCCGGTGCTTGTGGAGGATCCGCTCCGCCTGCTCCAGCGTGGTCCCCTCCGGAACGGTGACCAAGTCATCCTGGGTCATGACCTGAGAGACGGGTCGATCCAATTGGGTTTCGAACTGGAGATCACGGTTCGTCACGATCCCCACCAATCGTCCGTCCTCCTCCACGATGGGCACCCCGGAGATGGAGAAGCGGGACATGAGATCATGAGCGTCCCGAAGCGTCCCTTCGGGCTCAAGGGTGATTGGGTTCAGGATCATGCCGCTCTCCGACCGCTTCACCCGATCCACCTCCTGAGCCTGCCGATCCACCGACATGTTCTTGTGGATCACGCCCAACCCCCCTTCCCGGGCCAGGGCGATGGCCATGCGGGACTCCGTTACGGTGTCCATGGCCGCCGAGAGAAGGGGAATCCGGAGGGTGATCTCCCGGGTCAGCCGAGTGGTCACGTCGGTGTCACCGGGATGCACCTTGGAGTGACCGGGCTGTAGCAACACATCGTCGAAGGTGAGCCCTTCGCGCTCTATGATGGAACCGTGGCGAGGTGCCTCGGGCATGGAGCCTCCCATGAGGGCCGAATAGTCGGACGCCCGCCCGTCGAAGGCGACCGGTGAGGCCGCGACGACGGGCGGGCGTCAGCCCACTTCAGGGCGGGGCGAGCCTGGTTTCATGGTGAAGGGTACCTCGGGGCGGATTCCGGTGTCAACCCCGACTCCGAGTCCCCCGGATCCCTCCCTCCACCCTCTCCGTGGTCGCCTTCGTGGGGAGAAGGGCGATCCTCCTCCTGGACGTCGTCCAGGAGCTTCCGACCCGCGTCGGAGACTCCGCTCAGGACCCGGTCCGCCACCGCGATGAGCTGAAAGGCCTCCCGCACGGTGCCCGGACTCACCGTTCTGCGACGGAGGCGGTCCTCCAACCGCTCGGCAAAGCGCTGAAGTCCCGACAGCTCCACCGGCTCTTGGGATCCGTACTTCTCCTCCAGAAACTCGATGAAGTCCAGCACCTGATAGAGCTGGTCCTCCGGGAGCCCTTCCAGCTTCCGGAGAACCCGAGTACGGAGTGTGTCGTGCACCTGAGTCCTCCTCGGGCGACTCGGCCCAGGAACCCCGACTTTCCTGGGCGGTAGTGAGTCCGTGCCCGAACATCCGGCATCGGCCTCACGATCTCACCGCCTTCGATCAAGGGAATCTGATACTATGCCTTTCCTTCCGCTCCGCTCGGTCCCCATCCCGGAGAGCACCGCGGATGCGTTCGACCGCTGGATCGACTCCATCGACGCCAAGCTGGACGATCCCGAATGCGACCGCGACGAGCTCTGCAGGCAGGTCCTCACGGAGATCTACTACCCCGACCTGGCCGATCGCTCCCCCGAATCCCTCCCGGAGGCGACGCGGATCGCCCTCCTCCAGATGGATCCTCGGAATATCACCCTGGAGCCCGAATACTACCATGACATCGACCCGGATCGGTACGCTCGGGTGAAACCCCTCCTCTGGTTGTGGGAGATGTTCGACAAGAGTCCCCTGGGCGAAAACATCCACCTTGGGGTCAAGTTCCGGAGAATTCTGGCGCGGAGAATCTTCAGGCGCTGCGGAAAGAACTTCAAGGCCTTCCACTTCGTGAAGTTCTCCTTCGGGTACAACATGGACGTAGGCGACAACGTGGTGGTCCACCGGCACGTGCTCCTGGACGACCGGGGTGGAATCCGTCTCGGGAACGGGACGAGCGTGGCGGACTTCGCAAACATCTATTCCCACTCCCACGACATCGTGGACCCCAATGAGATCGATACCCCGGCCACCGTCCTGGGCGACCGGGTCCGGATCACCTACCACGCCACGGTCCTGGCAGGCGTCCAGGTAGCGGACGACTCCATGGTAGGGGCCATGGGAGTGACGACCCGGGACACCGAGCCGGGCCACCTCCACCTGGGAATTCCCGCCCGACCGGTTCGCGAGAAGCCGGACCGCACCCGTCGGAGCGCCCCTCCCGACCCCTTGGCCGACGGGTAAGGGGGACGGGCGGCACCTACGATGAGAACGCCGCCCGAGCCTCCCGGAGCCGCTCCGGAGTTCCTACGTCAAGCCAGTAGCTACCGCCCACGGACACACCCTGGATGAACGCGCCTCCCCCGGCGAGACGAAGGTAGGGGACCAGGATGGAGAATACCCCTCGTTCCGTGATCTGCTGGAGGAAGTCCCGGGAAACAATGTGAATCCCGGCGAACGCCCTAGAACGGATCCGGCCCCGAGGAGCTCTGGCTTCGACCCTGAGCCCGCGCCCCTTATCCACGCGTCCGAAGAGTCCTCCCTCATCCAGCAGGAGTTGGCGGGAACTCGTTCTCCGCTGCACGGCCAGAGTGGCCGGTCCGCCACCTCGCTCGTGTGCCTCTCGGAGAGCGGTGAGATCCAGGTCCGTGAGGACATCCACATTGTAGAGGAAGATGGGGCCATCCCCCTGAAACCGGTCCCGGGCATGCAGGAGCCCTCCCCCGGTCTCCAGGGGACGGTCCCGCTCCCACGACAGCTCCACCTCCACACCCAGATCCCGGTTTCGGACGAACTCGGCGATCCGCTCGCCGTGGTGGTGGACGTTCACCACCACTCTTCGGACCCCCGCCGTGGACAGATGGTGGACGGCCAACTCGAGCATGGTCCGTCCCCCCACGTCCAGGAGCGCCTTGGGGGTCCTTTCCCCGAGAGCGCCCAGTCGGGTTCCCAGGCCGGCAGCGAAAATCAGCGCTTCCACCGCCCATCCCCCCCATCTCCAGGCCAGCTTCCACGAGCCCAATGGCGGACACGCACGTTGATGGAAGGGAAGCGCTCCGTCAGGTGTCGAGCCAGGCGTTCCGCCATGTACACGGATCTATGTTGCCCCCCGGTACACCCGAAGGCGACGGACATGTCGCTGAAGCCCCGTTCCCGAAACGTTCGCACGTGTCGCTCCACCAGCGGCAGCACATCCTCCCAAAAGGCCTCCACCTGCGGTGTCTGCTCAAAAAACCGGATCACATCCCGGTCCTGGCCGGTAGACGCCTGGTGTGCGGGCTCCCGGCCCGGGTTGGGGAGGGAGCGGCAGTCGAAGACGAAGCCCCCTCCGTGCCCCCGGTCATCTGAGGGGTACCCGTTCCGGTAGCTGAAGCTGGCCACCTCCACCGTGAGGTCCTCCGCGGTGCTCGCGGCCCCGGTATGACCCCAGTTCTCCACGATCCGCCCGAAGACCCGCTCCAGCTCCGGGATCTCCAACGGAAGCCCGGAATCCATGAGACCCTGTAGGTTCGAGGCTGCATGGGGAACGCTCTCCAGGAATCGGGTCTTCTTTTCAAAGAACCCCCGATATCCATAGGCCCCCATGGCCTGGAGAATGCGGATCACCACGAACCCTCGGAAGAGCTTCCGGAACTCCTTCCCATCTACCGGGATCCGTCGGGACAGCTCCTCCAGGTACCTGCCGAGCAGCTCCTCCCGAATCGGATCGGGGATCCGGGCCTTGGCGTCGTAGAGGAGGGAGGCCACGTCGTAGTGGACCGGCCCCCTCCGCCCCCCCTGGTAGTCGATGAACCAGGGAGCCCCATCCCGGAGCATGACGTTCCGAGACTGAAAGTCTCGGTACAGGAAGTAGCTTCGGTCCGCCTGGGAGAGGAACCCGACGAGGCGATCGAAGTCCTCCTCCAACCTCTCTTCGTGGAAGGGAACGTGGCCCAACTTCAGGAAGTGGTACTTGAAGTAGTTCAGGTCCCACCGCATGGACCGCTCGTCGAATGCGGCTCTGGGGTACGCCACCTGGAAGTCGATTCGGCCCGCACCCTTCACTTGAAAGGTTGGAAGGGCCTCCACCACCTCCCGGTACGTGGGGAGCAACTCCCGGGGAAATTCGCTCTCGGCTT
>SKZC01000326.1 GCA_007127575.1 Gemmatimonadota bacterium | reverse complement strand
GCGATCTCCACCATGGCCAGGTTCACCCACCCCATGATGATGAGGTTGATGGGCAGCGCCAGATAGGCGGCCCGGAAGGCCCGGAGGATGGCCGCGGGCCTCCCTCCGTAGCGGAGCTCGGTAAACTCCACGTCGGTGAGGACTCCGGCCCGACGCCAGAGGCGGGCGTAGAAGAACACGGTGAGGATCCCGCTCATCACCATGTTCCACCACAGCCAGTTCCCCGCCACGCCGTGCTGCACCACCAGCTCGGTGACGGCCAGGGGAGTGTCGGCGGCGAAGGTGGTGGCCACCATGGAGGTGCCTGCCAACCACCAGGGAAGGGCCCGGCCCCCGATGAAATAATCGGAGACGGAGCGTCCCGCCCGGCGGGAGAGCGCCACCCCGATCCCCCCGGCCAGGAGGAAGTAGAGGGCCACGATCCACCAATCCAGGGCGGTCAAGCCAACTCCAGGGTCCAGGGCGAAGAGGCGTCCCCTTGGTGAGGGGCCGAAAAACCGGGTGGGAGCTTAGGGGAGGAGGGGCGGGTTGGAAAGGGTCGGGCCGCCGCCCGGAGTACGTCCCGGACGGCGGCCCGCGTTCCCCTGTCTCAGACGTGGACGCTACGGAAGCGCCACCTGGAGGTAGAGGCCGATGGTGGAGCCCACCGAATCCCGGTAGGGCTTGTCCACCGGCACGTGGACGGAGATTCCAGGGCGGAACCGGTCCAGGAAGAGGACGTCGGCGCTCAGCCCCAACTGGTGGATGCTGTTGTCCGAGAACTTCCCTTCGTCCTCAGTGGCGTCCCACCGTCCCGAGACCCCCGCCCCCAGGCGGGTGATGCCCACCGGCAAGGTGGCGAACATCCCGTAGTCCAGGAAGGTGGTGGTCTGGTTCAGGTCGTCTTCATCCCCGGTGTAGATGGCCGTGGTCACCCCGGCCCGGGCCCGAACGTCGGCCCCCATCCCCGACGGGATGGCCTGCTTGAAGGTGACGGCCCCGGAGACGGGAACCACATCGTCCATGAAGGCTTCCCCTCGGAAGGGATCGGCCAGGAACCCCACCACATCCCCGAAGCTCTCCTCGTTCACCGTGTTCAAGGGCGGGCGGACGCCCAGCTCCACCTGTACCCGGTCCGTGGCGGCCAACTCCACCCCCAGGTACGGGTTGCCCAGAACGGTTTCCCGGCCCCACTCGGAGGCCCCCTCCCCGTCGAGCCTTCCGTACGCCACCGGAACGTCCAGTACGCCGGAAAGCTGATGGGTCAAGGGATACCGGCCCGAGAAGAACCAGGCCGAGGAGGGAGCGGTGACCTTGAAGGGGTCCTTCATGTTCGGGTGCATGGCCTCCATCCAGATTCCCTTCCGGGGTGTCTCGGGAGCCAGGTAGCTCTGCGCGGCCGCCGACTGGACCCCAAGGGCGGAAAGTACCAGGAAGGAGAGGCTCAACACCCACGGGATTCTGCTCATTGCGTTCACCGTATTCCTCGGTTCAAAGGTTGGGTCGGTCCATCCCCGACCCGGGAGGGGAGGCGCCTTTTCGGCGCCGGCCCCACGACGGATTCTCTCCGTCTCGGGTCCAGTATGGGGATGGCCGATTATCCAACGATTAAACGGCCGTTGGGGAAATACGGCGATGGGCCGGGCCGGTGGTCAGTCGACCCGCACCACCTCCAGCTCGAAGGTGAGATCCTGGCCAGCCAGAGGGTGGTTGGCGTCCAGCTTCACGGACTCGTCGTCCAGATCCGCCACGGTGACTTCGAAGATCTGCCCGTCCTGGGTCTGCATCTGGAGGTGTTGGCCCACCTCAGGGTCCAGCTCCGCCGGGAGGCGGTCCCGCTCCACCGTGAGGACCATCTCCTCGTTCCGGGGGCCGTACGCTTCCTCCGGGGGAATGGTGGTCTCCTTCGTCTCCCCCTCGGTCATCCCCTCCACCGCCTTCTCGAAGCCGGGGATCACCTTCCCTTCGCCCAGGGTGAACTCCAGTGGATCCCGGTCCCGGGAGCTGTCGAAAACCGTGCCGTCGTCGAGTCGGCCGGTGTAGTGGATTGCGACGGTGTCGCCCTGCTTTGCTTCTGCCATGGGATGTCCTTGGGTTCACAGTACCGAGGAGCGCGGGCCCGGCGCTCTCCGCCGGGCCAGTCCATACCCAACACCGGAGGCGTCCGGATGTTCGGAGGCCCGCCCGTCAGGCGGAAAGCACCCTCTCGGACCCTACCCTTCCCCGGAGAGGAGGGCCTCCGCGCCCCGAACATCTGCCTCGATGCGGCCGCACATGATGTCGCAGAGCTGGAAGACCTCCTCTCCTGCCAGGCGGTAGTAGACGTAGAGCCCCTCCTTCCTCCGGGCCACGAACCCTGCGGAGTGGAGGATCTGGAGGTGCTTGGAGACGTTGGCCTGTCCCAGCTCCAGCTCCTCTACCAGCTCCGAGACCGTCTGCTCCCCCTGCCGGAGGGCATTCAGGATCTGGAGTCGAACGGGCTCAGAGAGGACCTTGAACCGCTGAGCCACCACTTCCGTGAGCTCCGGAGTGAGCCGCGTGTCAGCCATGGTCTCTCACCCCGAAGCCACCGGACGACCCTGAGACTTCCACCCCGCCATGTCTCCTTCCAGGTGGAGGACGGGATCCAGCCCCTGCGCCCGAAGCGCCGCCAGAGCCACCATGGCCCGGGGACCCGTGTTGCAGTGGACCACCAGTGGAACGTCGGCGGGAAGGTTCTCCACACCCTCAGGGAGCCGGCCCAAGGGAACGTTGACGCTCCCGGGGATATGTCCTTCCCCCCACTCGGTGGAGGTTCGAACGTCCACCACCTGAAGCGCTCCGTTTTCCATTCGGTGGGCCACCTCATCGGCGGAGATCTCCTCCACCTCCTCCGGTGTGTGGCCGGCCTTCTCCCACTCCTCCACCACCTGGGGTCCCCACACCCCTTCCAACTGATCCAGTCCGATGACCTCCAGCTCCCGGCGGGCCCATAGGGCCATGGCTTCGTCCTCGTCGGGTAGGATGAGGGCGATGGGGCGACGGAAGGGGAGGACGGATCCGGCCCAGGTGGAGAAGGACCGACCCAGTGGAATGGAGTGGAAGCCGGGAATGTGGCTTTCCTGGAAGGCCTTCCGGGGACGGGCATCCACCAGCAACGCATCCGTCCCCTGGAGCCGATCCAGGTCCTTGAACGCCAGCCAGGCCGGCGGCTCCCGGTCCCCCAGGATGTCGGGTCCCTCCCGGTTCACCCGCTTCATCTCGGCGAAGTACATGGGCGGGTCCGGCTGCCCCTCCAGCACCGCCCTCACGAAGGACTCCTCGTCGTCGTGCTGGAAGGCCCAGTTCACCTGCTTCTCATAGCCCAGGGTGGATTGAGGCACGGCCCCCAGGCTCTTCCCGCACGCCGAGCCGGCTCCGTGGCCGGGCCAGATCTGGAGATGGTCGGGAAGCTCCTTGAAGGCCTGAAGCGACTGGAAGAGCTGGCGTGCCCCGATCTCCATGGTGTCCTGGACCTTGGCCGCCTTTTCCAGGAGGTCCGGCCGGCCCACGTCCCCTACGAAGATGAAGTCACCGGTGAACGCCCCCATGGGCTCGTCACCGGCGGGGGTGTCCGTCACCAGGAAGGTGAGGTGCTCCGGGGTGTGTCCCGGCGTGTGTCGGGCTTCAATCTTGATGTTCCCTACCATGAAGGAGTCGCCATCCCGGAGGAGCTGGGCGCCGGCCTCGGAAGCGAAGGCGTACTGCCACTCCTCGCCCCCCTCGGCGGAGAGGAAGAGCTTCGCACCCGTCCGGTGCGCCAGCTCCCGGGCACCGGAGACGTAGTCGGCGTGGATGTGCGTTTCGGTCACGTGGGTGATCCGAAACCCCTCCCGCTCCGCGATGGCCAGGTAGGGCTCCACGTCCCGGATGGGATCCACCACCACCGCCTCACCCGTGGCTGCACATCCAACCACGAAGCTGGCCTGTGCGAGGCCTCTATCGTACACGCGTTCTAGGAACATGACATACTCCTCTGAGAGTCGGAAGTGGTGTTTTCGGCCGGGCTCGAGCCCTGGCAAAGGGACTGCACCATCCGTTCCACATCACAGCTCGCCGACCGGTTGTAGGGCAGGCGGGAGAGGACCATGGCCATGCCGCAGGTATCGGTGACTCCGGCGAAAACCAGGCCCGCCCCCATAAAAGTGGGAAGGATGGCCCAAAGCGGGCTCACCGTCAGGGCCAGAACGCCTCCCAACGCCGCCAGTCCACCGGCGGCGATGCGGACCTGTCGTTCCAGGGAGATGCGTTGCGCCCCCCGCTCCACGGGTCGACCCGATTCCATCCAGGCGTTCAGCCCTCCATCCATGAGATGCACGTTGGTGAGGCCGGTGCTCTCCAGGAGTTCCACCGCCTGCCCGAACTCGGGACCCAGCCGGCGGGAGACGCCCTCCTGCTGCACCACGAGCTTGAAACGGGAGGGCGACCGTCCGCCTTCCCCGGTTAGCACGGTGCGTGCCGCCCGATCGAGCGGCTCCGGGAAGGCGACCGCCCCTTCGGCGTAGTGGTAGCGGCCGCGAGGCACCTTCTTCGCACCCTTGAGGTAGCGCCAGGTGCCGACGAGCCCCTCCTCGACATCTCGGTCGTGGTCGAGAGTGCTCGGCGCGCCGAGTTCGTCCTTCGGGATCAGGAACTGCGGGAAGTGCTCGCGGACCTCCTCGAAGGGGAGCAGCATCTCGCCGAGGGTCCAGCGCTTGCCGCCGTAGGTCGAGGCGACATCAGCGGTCCAGGCGACCCCGCCCACCATCACCCCGGCGTTACGCCAGGGGCTGACGGGATGGTTGACCCAGCGTTCGCTGATGTCGTAGGGGTCCACCG
>SKZC01000170.1 GCA_007127575.1 Gemmatimonadota bacterium | reverse complement strand
CTCGGGGGGCCGTACGCGTTTAGGGAACCGTGGAGCTAACGGTGGTGTCGTGTTTGGAGGCCAACAGGCTTCTCCGGCGGCGAACTCTCCCGGGCCCCCGAGACGGGCGGACGCGAGGCCGGATTGAAACCTTCAACGGGGAAGGGGCGTCCGGTGTCCTTATGGGAGAGACCGGAAAGCTGGAAGACGCAGATCTGGTCCGGAGCGCCCGGCAGGGCGACGCGGACGCATTCGGGGAGTTGGTCCGACGCTATTCCCGGGCCGCATACATGGTGGCGCTGGGAGTAACCCGAAATCCTGCGGATGCCGAAGACGTGGCCCAGGAGGCCTTCATCGTGGCCTTGCAGCGGCTGGAGGAGTGTCGGCGTCCGGAGCGATTCGGAGGCTGGTTCACCACCATCGTTCGGAACCGGGCCAAGAACCTGAACCGGAGGGAGGCGCTCCGGGCGGCGGAGGCCGTTTCACCGAACCTTCCGTCCGGACGACCGAGCCCTGAGCGGTCCGCCGAGACGGCGGACATGTGGGAGTGGATCCTGGAGGCCATGAACGAGCTGCCCGACGCCCAGCGAGAGACACTGCTCCTCCACGACCTGGAGGGGTGGAAACACCGTGAGATCGCGGAGCGCCTCGGCTTGCCGGTGGGGACGGTGCGCTCTCACCTGCATTTCGCCAGGAAGGCCGTGCGGGCCAGGATCGGCCCGCTTATGGACCAGCCTTCCCAGGAAGGAGGGGGTGGAGGATGACCCGAAATGAACCGGACGGGAAGCTCCCGCTGGAACTCCTGGATCCAGGGCGGGGCGACGACATGTACTGGCCCCGTTTCCGGTCCAGGGTCCTCTCCCGGGCCGGGCCGGAGCTTCTCCGGCGACGCCGGGAGGCCCAGCTCACCGTATCGGAGCTCGTCGTGGGCTGGGGACGCCTCGTAGTACCCGGCACCCTGGTGGCCGCTGCCGCTGCATTCCTCCTCTTCTTCAGCGGACCGGGGGAGCCCGAGCCCACCTTCCTGGACGTGGAGGAGCTCCTCGTGTGGGATGATCAGGAGGTTTTCCCGGCGGATCTCCTGGCGGAGGAAGAGACGGATTTGGAGTTCTTCCTGGTGGCCGTGGAGGGTCGCTTCTGATGGCAATCCCTTCCCGACCCTCCGGCGGCGTGGGTCGTCGAGTCGCCGCCATGGGGCTCCTTCTCCTGGTTTTCGCGGCAGGCGGCGTGTTGGGATTCGTCCTGGGACATCGCGTCGCCGCCGACGCGCCCGAAGCGGTGGCCGCGGAGACGGAGACGGAGGAGGATCCCAGGCGCCGAGCCCTGATCCACCGCCTGGACCTCACCGACGAGCAGCAAGTCCAGGTGGACTCCATCCTCCAACATCACCGGAGCGAGTGGAGGGAGATCCAGCGAGAAGTCGGGCCTCGCTACCGGGGAATGGTGTCCGAAACCCGGGAGGGCCTCCGGTCGGTTCTCACGCCGGAGCAGCGGGCCCTCTACGATTCCCTGTTGGCGGACGCCCAACGCGGCTCCCAGAGGGGCGACCGTCCCTGAGGGGTGCCGTTTCCCCCCCTCCTGCCCCACACTAAGGAGCGTCCGGCGGTCCAAGGAGAGGCCGCCCACGATCCGCGGGAGGGGTGGGGATGGATGAGTTCGGTCAGAGTCGTAGCGCGACCCCCGGGTTCCGGGAGACGGTCTTCTACCTGGTCTCCGTCGCGCTTCTCTTCTTGGTGGTGGGGGTGGCGCTACAGGTGTTCCTGGGGGAGGTGGGACTCCTCCTCTCCCAGTGGGGGGTGCTCCTGGGGTCCGCTCTGGCCTTCGTGGTGTTGGGCCAGTATGACCTGCGACAAACCTTGTCCCTCAGAAGACCCACCTCCCGCCAGGCTGTGGCCGCCGTCCTTCTCATGGCAGGCGGGACCCCCATCGCGTGGTTCATCGCCTGGATCCAGGGCTTCTTCATCCCGGTTCCGGTGGAGCTCCTGGAAGCGCTCCGGGATTTCCTCATCACCGACGACCCCGTACGCATCCTCTGGCTCCTCTTTCTGGTGGCCGTCACTCCGGCCATCTGTGAGGAGGTGGTGTTTCGGGGTGTTCTCCTCTCCGGGTCCGCACGACGCTTCTCTCCAGCCGGGGTGATCCTCTTCAACGGGGCGGTCTTCGGGCTCTTTCACCTCACGCCCCAGACGGCGTTTCGCTTCCTGCCCACAGCCTGGTTGGGGGTCCTGTTGGCTTACGTGGCGTGGCGCACCCGGTCCATCTGGCTGCCCATGGGGATGCACTTCCTCAACAACGGGGTCATTCTCATCTTTACAGTGGCGCCGGGGGTTCGAGACCGCTTCGCCGAGGTGGACCGGGAGCCTCCCCTCGTCCTCCTCCCCTTGAGCATCCTTCTTCTCGTGGTGGGGTTCCGGATGCTGGGCGAGGCCTCTGGAGATGACGGGGCGGGGCCGGGGCGGTACGATGGTGCTCTGGAAGGAAGACGGGAAGTCAGCGATGGGGAGGAGCCGTGATGGCGAAGTCCATGGGGGGGCTGCCACCGCCGCCGCCCTGGCGTCCCTCCTGGAGAGAGGTCCTCTCGACCCCCAGGACGAGGTCGTCGCCTTCATCACCGGGAGAGGGCTCAAGGACGCGGGGCTCACTGCCCAACGACGAACCCCGCTGCCCCGGGGCCTGCGAGGCTCCGGGCGGTGGCGCAGGAGGTGGAGCATGATCACCTATCTCTTCGTGGCTCTGGCCGTCCTCGTGCTGGTCACCGGCCTGCTGGTGCGCCGGCGGGTCCGGGAAGAGGTGGATGACGCTCCCCCGGCGTTGGATGACGGCTCCGTTCGTCGGATTCTGGAGGAGGGTCGGCTGGAGACGGACGAGGACGACGAGCCTCTGGATCTGGACGAGATCCGGCGGGAGGAGGAGCGGTTCTGGGACGAGACCTGGGATGAGCCCGATGGCCCCTTCCGTCCGTGAGGGCCGGGTCGTCGCCGGTGGGTCGGCGGGTGGCGGGGCTTCCTACCCCGGATTCCGAACGCGCCGCCTACGGCGTGGCCCCGTACCGGTAGTACAGGCTGGGAATGGGGATGAGGCGCGTCCTGGGAGGCTCCTGATCCTCCGGGTCCACGCGGTCCACCCACAGCGCCCGGTTCAGACTCAGCTCCCCGCCGATGCTGTGCTGCCGGACGAACTTCCAGTCCAGCCCCGCCGGAAAGCGGGCGATGAGGGCGGCGCCGCTTCCTTCCTCGGAACGGGCGCCCAGCCCCCAGAGCCCGACTCCGGCATAGGGCTGAAAGGTCCGTCCCGAGAAGTACCTCTTCCCCGTCAAAGCCAGGGAGAGGTCCCGGAAGGTGACGGTACCCAGGGTGAGTTCCGCCGCCCAGCCTCCTCGCCGAGCTTCGAAGGTGAGCCCGGCCAGGGTCGTGCCCCCCAGGGTCAGCCCGACGCGGAAGCGTCCGCGCCCCTCCAGAGGGTCCGGGGGAGGGGGGTCTGCGGTCTGGGCCACCGGCCCGTGGGGGACGAGGACCGTGTCCGACGCCATGGCGTCGTGGAGGGGGGGCGCCCCGACCCCGGCGTCAGCCAGGAGAAGGAGCATCGGGCCCACGAGAAGAAGGGGGGTTCGGGCCATGCACACTCCATGGGAGAGGGAGGCCGGAGTCCCGGATATGCCTCGTCCCGCACCGGTCCGGAATCCGGATCCAACCGCCGGAAACGACGGGCGAAAGGTAACACCTGGATCCGTACCGTCCACTCCGGGGTCCAATGGGTGCGCCTCTGCGCCGGCCGGCGCATCCTCTTTTCAGGAACCTACGGATGAGCTCGACTCGCAACCCTGGGCGCTGGACGGGTGGGGCCCTCCCCTTCCGGTTCTCCCGAGTCGTCTGGGCGGCCGTGGTGCTGGGCTCCCTCGGTGCCTGCACACCACCGGACGTGCCTCCAGGCGCAGTAGACGTTCTTCCCGAGAGTGTGAAGGAGTTTCTCGACCCGAGTCTGGTGCAGTCCCTCTCCCTGGCCCACGGGGTGGACTACCGCCGCGTTCGCTCTCCCGTGGGGCCCTGGGTGGTGCATCTTCTGCAGGTGGACCTGACCCGGTGTGACGTGGGCCTCCGGGTGGTTCCCGGATCCAAGGGCGAGGGGAGGCAAACCGTGACCGAGCTGATTCGAGGTTCCGAGCCGGAGATCCTGGCGGCGGTAAACGGAGACTTCTTCACCGAGGAGGGGCGGCCCACGGGTCCGGAAGCCAGCTCCGGCGACCTCCGGTCCGGAGGGTCCCGGCCTGTGCTGGCCTGGCGCCCCGGCGAGCGGCCCTGGATCGGGTCGGTGAGCTGGAGCGGCGATACGGTGTCCGTAGGAACGTGGTCCCTGGTATCCGGGCAGTCCGACGGACTCACGGAAGTCATCGGGGGGTTCCCTCTCCTTCTGAAGGATGGGGAGCAGGTGGGAGATCTGGAGCTGGCCGATCGTCCCGCCTTCTCCGGGGAGCGCCACCCCCGGACGGCAGTGGGCTTCGACCCGGATGAGGACAGGCTCTGGCTAGTGGTGGTGGATGGGCGGCGGGAAGGCCTCTCCGATGGCATGACCCTGGACGAGTTGGCGGAGTTCTTTCGCATCCTGGGGGCCCGTGACGCCCTGAACCTCGACGGCGGTGGGTCCTCGGCCATGGTGCTTCGAAATCGGGTGGTGAGCCGGCCCTCGGACCCCAGGGGCGAGCGGCAAGTGGCGAACGCCTTGGCGGTGAAGAGCGACCCCGCCCTCTGTCCCGTCGGAGACACCATGGCGGAGGAGGACGTCGGCTCCGGAGCGGCCGTCTCGTCCCACCCCGTCCAGCCTCGGCGGTGACCCACCCCCTGGGGATCAGCCCTGGCCCATGTT
>SKZC01000498.1 GCA_007127575.1 Gemmatimonadota bacterium | reverse complement strand
GTCCTGACCGTAGGGGTCTCCCGTGTGATGGGTCCCCGTGGGGAACACCTCGCTCTCCGAGCGCCCGTAGTGCCGAATAAGCCGCCGGAGATCTCCCAGTCGGTGTCCGGTGAGGTAGAGCCAGAAGCCTCGCTCCGAGAACATGAGGTCCACCCGACCGTCCTGACTCCCCGGATCCTCCAGAGGAGGAAGCTGGGCGCCAGGGACGTTCTGGGTGTAGTTCTGGAACCGGGCGCCCATGAGCTCCGCCACGTCGGCCCGAAGCTGGTTCAGAATGGACAACCAACCGTCCACGTCCCCTGCCTGGAGCGCCGCCTCGGCTTCAATGAGGCGTGCCTGAATCCCGTCGGCCAGCGGGGTCCCGGAGCTACGGGTCGGGTACCGCTGGGTCACGAAGAGCTCCCATCGGTCATCGAATCCGCCGGCCGGATCCTGGAACCAGGGGGTCCGAGGGTCATCGGCGGAGCGGTACGGCAACCCGGCCCCCCCCTGCCGATCCCCCATGGACCAACGTCCGTTGCTCTGAAGGTTGAAGACCTGATTCTCCTGGCGGGAGGTGTTGTCGGAATGCTCCACAAAGTGCACGAAGCTGGTGGGCACACCGCTCACCGCCGAGGCCGCTTCCTGGAGGCGGCCCAAGTTCAAGAGGGCCCGGCCCTTTCCCAATGCGGCCAGGTGACTCCCTCCATCCACTGAGAGGGCCTGTTCGAACCGGACGATGGCCTCCTCCAGGAGCTCCGCCGTGCTGAACGGCTGACCGTCTATCCACTCGCCGTTCTCCAGATTCGAGATGGGCACCGCGGAGCAGAAGTTTTCCGCCAGCGCCACGTAGGAGTAGGCCTCCAGACTCCTCAGGAGCGCGATTCGAGGGTCGTTCGACCCCTCCACCGCCTCCACGGACCGGGCGGCGTCCTTGGCGGCGCGGCGCGCCCTTTGCAGGAGGGTGAAGGTGATGTCCGTATAGTTCCCGTCGGAAGGATGGAACTGGCTCCTCCGGTCCGTGCGGATCCGGGTGGTGAACGTCCCCGACGCAAAAAACTCGTCGGTGAGCGCGCCCACCGCCGTGACCACACCCGGGTTGTGCAGCGCGTCCATCCCCGAATAGGCCACCTGAAAGTCGCTGACGGCACCGGCCACCAAAACGGGGAGCGCATCCGGGTCCTCCAAAGACTCCGGAGTGGCGAACTCCGGATCCCTCACTTCCAAGAGGCGATCCGGGTCGCACGCGGTGAGGGGGAGGAGGAGCAACACCGCCCCCACCATCCCCCACCGGGGAATGGCCGTGCGGCCCTCCCCGGGGTTCGAAAGTTGGCTGGACATATGTCTACCCCCCTTCCTCAGAAGCTGTAGTTGACCCGGAACACGAAGCGCCGGGTGAGGGGCTGAGTGTTGAATTCCCCCTGGGTGAAGTTGGTGCTGGACCCACTTTCGTTGATTTCCGGATCCAGGCCCGGGTAGTCGGTCCAGGTAGCCAGATTCCGACCCGCCAGAGTGAGCCGGAGACCCTGGAGCTGCGGCGCCCGGTCCACCAGTGCCGACGGCGCGGAGAGGCTAACCGACAGCTCCCGCCAGCGGATGAAGTCGGCATCGTGGATGTAGCCGTAGTCCGTGCCGTGAGCCAACGCGCCCAGGACGGCGGCCTGATCCCCCAGGGAAGCATCGGGGTCCCAGACCGCACGGCACCCCCGGTCCCCTCGGGCGTGGCCCGTGGCGCACCGGAAGCGATTCGTGTAGTCCAACTGCTTGTGGCCCCCGCGGCCCTCGAAGAGAGTGTTCACCGTGAGCCAGTTCCAGAGGGTCAGATCCGCGCTCACGCTCCGCGTCCACTTCGGGAGCGAGGCCCCCACGAACTCCGCCTCCTCCGCGGCCAGCACGTCGGCCACCGCGAGCCGACCGTCCCCGCTGGAATCATCCCAGGTGATGGGGATCTGGAAGTAGGCCCCGGCAGGGTATCCCTCCTGATGCCGCTGGTTGCCGCGGTTGAAGATGATGGGCTCCACATCCTCGCCCATGTCCAGGATCTCGTTCCGGAGGGTGGAGTTCTGGAAGCGAAGGCTGAGCCGCACATCCTCCCGGTCCACGGCGAGAACGTGCACCCCGAGCTCGGTTCCGGTGTTCTGAACCCGGCCCAGGTTGTCGAAGACCGAGCTGGTGAGCCCGAAGGAGGGAGAAAGTCGGCGGCTGATAAGGGCGTCCCTGGACTGCTTGTCAAACCAGGTGAACTCCAGCCCGATCCGCTCATCCGCGAATCCGGCGTCAAAGCCCAACTCCAGCTCCGTGGTCCGCTCCGGCTTCAGAAGCGGGTTCCCCTGCGTGTCCAGTGTCACCGCGGAAAGCTCCTGTCCACCCACGGTCACCGACACGGGCTCGAAGAGGGTCAAAGCGTCCCGGAATCCAGGACGAAGGCCCGAGGTGCCCCACGCGCTCCGGAGGCGGAGGCTGGAGACGCTGGGAAGCTCCGGGAACCACTCCTCCTCCCCCACGACCCACGACAGGCTCGCCGCCGGATACGTGACCAAGTCGAACTGATCTCCGAAGGCGCTGTTGTCGTCGGACCGAAGGGATCCGGCCAGGAACACCCGGTCCCGCCAACCGATCTGCTGACGCACCAGACCGCCCAGCTCCACGATCTTTCCGAAGCTCTCACCCACGGCGAAGAGGGAGCTGGCCGCACTGCACGAGCTCGTGCCCTCGACGATCCCGGCACCGAAACAATCGGTGGCCCGCAGGGTCTCCCGGTCCATGTTCAGCCCCACCGTGGTGGTGGACACCACGTCCTGGAACGGCTCGAAGGTGGCGGTGGCCGCCGTGTTCACCGTCCAGATGTGTCGGGTGCTCCGGTCCGAGTCCCTCCACCCGACCGCCCAGGAGGCGGCGATGGGAATCCGTCCCGGCTGGAGGGTGTTGTGGTCGTGCTGGCCCACGTAATCCAGGCCCACGTTGGCGTTGGCCGAAAGCCAGGCCAGCGGCTGATAGTCCACTGAGGCCCCCAGGGTGAGTCGGTCCACCTCCTGGCGGGGCACGTAGTTTCGGAGGTCGTCCTGGCTGAAGCCCCACCCCCAGTTGTTGGGGTGCGGGTCTCCGTCCTGGGTGGCCACGAAATCCGGCGCTCCGACGAGCCCGTTGATGAGGGGGCTCAGGATGCTGTTGTCGTTGGAGTTCAGGTGCAAGTCGCTCTGCACGTAGCCCGAGGAGAGGTTCAGGGCCAGGTCTTCTCGGAGCTGCGCCGTCACGTTCCCCCGGAGAGAGGTCCGCTCCAGGGTGCTGTAGTCGTAGACGCCCTCCTCCCCTTCCCGGTCCATGGAGAAGAAGTAGGTGATGTTTTCGCCGCCTCCTGCCGCGCTCACCCCGAAGCGGTGCGCCACCCCTGACTGGAAGGGGGAGGTCCGGGGATCCCGAAGGGTGTTGAACGAAGACACTCGATCCTGCTGACAGCTTCCGGCGGCGGCCTGCCAGTTGCGGCAAGGCGTGTACGCGTCCGTGTTGAAAAACCCGTCAACGTAGAGGGGCGCTCCGTCCTGATTCACCTGGTAGGACACCCAGTTGGCTGGGTAGGTGGCCCGATCCCGGATGGACGAAGTCTCGGCCCAAGCGGTCCACCGGGTGGCTCCCTCACTCCCTCGTCGAGTGGTGATGTGTACCACGCCGTTGGCGGCGGCCGAGCCGTAGAGGGCCGACGCCGCCGGCCCCTTGATCACCTCCACGTTCTCGATGTCCTGAGGGCTCAAGTCGTTGAGGCGAGAGGGGTCCTGGCCGCCCACCGCGAACCCTCGCTTCGAGTCCGAAACCCGCACGCCGTCGATGAAGATGAGGGGTTCGTTGGAGAGGGAAAGGCTGTTCGCCCCTCGGATCCGGATCCGTTGACCCGCTCCGGTGCTACCGGAGGACTGCTGCAGGGTGACCCCGGCGGTCCTGCCGGCGAGGACGTCCCCGAAGGTCCGAACGGGGGCCAGCTCCATCTCTCCCACGTTGATGCTGGCGGTATTCGTCCCGATCTCCCGGCGGCGCTGGGCCTGCCCGGTGATGGTGGTGACCAGAATTCCCTCCAGCTCCACTGCGGTTTCACGGATAGTGAAATCCACCACCACCGTGGCCCCGGGCTCCACCGTGACTTGCTGGGCACCCCGGGCATACCCGATGCGGGAGACCACCACTTCTCTTTCCCCCGCGGGAACGTTCCGGATGGTATACCTCCCATCCTGATTCGTGATGGCTCCCAGCCCCGTCCCCACGATGGTGACCTGAGCGGCCACCAGCGGACGGTTCACCTGGTCCACCACCTGTCCCGTTACCGTCCCCGGCTCCTGCGCCACCGCTCCCAGGGGGAGAAGCACCGCCACCGTGACGGCCAGAATCCAGCCGGTGATCCTCATGTCGAACTCCTTTCCCGCCCCCACCTGGGGCGAAGGATCTGAAGGGCTGCTGCCGTCGGCATCGAGGTACTGCCGATTCGCTCACGCACGAAGGACTCCCAACGCGGGTCCGTGGCCGACCACCTCCTCCGAAAAGGGGAAGACGTACGGGCCCGCAGGCCCGGGGAGCGAAGAGTCGAACGGTGTGGGAAGGAGCACACCGACACCCGGGAAAAGCCTGAAAAGCAGGGACAAGGCGGGAAGTCCCGGAGACGCATAGGCAAGAACCGACTGGAAGCCAGCCTCTCCTGTCGACGGTGAAAGGCGGAAGGGTCCCTTACCCTACCACCCGACCCACCGAGCCCACCCCACCGCTCAGCTGCCCAGGGAACCACAAGGCCTCACCCTGCGGCTCCGGGTTCAGGCTCACCTTTCGGGGTGGACCCCAAAAGGTCATACGAAAGATGCATCTACTGAGAGATGACTGTCAATATCTTACGGTGACGCT
>SKZC01000140.1 GCA_007127575.1 Gemmatimonadota bacterium | reverse complement strand
GTGGAACTGAAGAAGAGCACGTAACCCAGGAGGTGCGCGAAATGCCCCGCCGAACGTTCAAGCCGAAGGACCTGGCTCCCCTGAGGAGAATCACGGAGCAGGTGCTGGAAAAGGAGCCCGATGCCGCCGTGGTGGTCTCCGCCGCCGCGCCCTTCAAGCGGCGAATTCCCAAGGCGCCGCACGAAGCGCGTGTCCAGATGAAGCTCCCGGTGGATCTCCGCTCCAAGGACGAACCCCAGGGAGTGCCACTCCACGCCATTGCCCGGGAAGCGCGCAAGGAAGCACCGGGCCTCTCTGGGATCTCGGTGACCCCGGGGGGAGTCTCCCTCAAATTCAAGAAGGAACCCTCGGCGGAGGAGCGAGGTCGGATCGAGGCCCTCCTGAACGATTCGAATCGGTTGGAGGGGCTCCGGCCGCCTCCGACCGTCCGGCCCCTCCGCCCGGGCCTCACCGGGCCTACGGCCCCAGGGGAAGAAATCCCTTCTGCGCTCCACGACCCGGAGGCGTCGGACACCGAGTGGCTCGGGGCCTTCCGGCAGTGGGCCATGACCCATCTGGTTCCCCCTCCTCAGGAGTAGCGGATCCGTGAATCCCTCTTTGGTGAACCGGATCCGAGCCGGAGGCGGTCCTCCCGCCCACGTGGCCGTCATCATGGACGGGAACGGCCGGTGGGCGGGCCGGAGAGGACGGCGAAGGGAGTACGGTCACCGCGCCGGCGTCCTGGCGTTACGGGACGTGGTGTCGGCGGCCCTGGAAGTCCGGCTCCCGGTCCTCACCGTCTTCGCCTTCTCCGATGAGAACTGGCGCCGCCCCCCGGCCGAGGTGACGTCTCTCATGTCCCTCCTGGAGCTTCACCTTCGCCGAGAGGTGCCGGAGCTGAAGAGGAGAGGGGTGTGCGCACGGGTTCTGGGTCGGACCCGGCGTCTGCCTCCTCGGGTCCGGTGGGCCATCACCCTGCTGGAGCGTGAGACCCGCCAAGGGAAGGCCATGCGCCTGAACTTCGCTCTTTCGTACGGAGCAAGAAGGGAGATGGCCCGGGCGGCTCGGCGCCTGGCCCGGGAAGTGGCGGACGGGCGGCTGGACCCGGAGGGAATCGATGAGGGACGCTTCGCCGCGCACCTCTACACGGAGGGGCTCCCGGACCCCGAACTCCTCATCCGCACCTCGGGAGAGCATCGGCTCTCCAACTTCCTTCTATGGCAAACCGCCCACGCCCGGATCCGGGTGTCCCCCCTCCTCTGGCCCGACTTCTCCGGCAAGGCCTTCCTGGAGATGATCCTGGACGACCAGCTCCGGGCCGGTGGGAACCCACCGGTTTCCGCGGCATGAGATCCCTCGACTCGCCCTCACCGGGCCGACCCGTCTCCCCTCTACAGGGACGGTTTCACGATGTGGTGCGAACGTCGGACGGACAGGTGGTTGAGGATCTGGGGTGGCGCAGCAACCTCATCGTGGACTCGGCGTGGCGCCTACTGGCCGGCCTCCTGGCCAACGAAGAAGGCTTGGGGGGAGTCGTCCATTGGGCCGTGGGCAGGGGACACCGATCCTGGGACGACGCCCCGGTGCACCCCGACCCCGACACCTCCAGCCTTCACGCCGAGTTCGCCCGCACCCGGATTCGACGGGACGACATCCGATACCTGAGCGACGATGAACGACCCCAAGGGGAGTTGGGCCCCCGGCTAGAGACCCGGTCCCGGTTCTCCTGGCCGGACCAGCCGCGAACCCTCCGGGAGTTCGGGGTCTACGGTGGGGGGAGAGGGGCGGGAGGCCGGGCGGAGCTCCTGGTGAACCACGTCATCCACCCTCGCATCGACCTGGCCCCCGGCATGGTCCTGGACCGCCGCCTCCGCCTCAGCTTCCGCTCCGAGGAGCCCAGCCGATGGCTGGAGCTTCCACGCCACTGGCTGGGAGAAGAGCATCCGACGGTGGTGGATGGTGTGGGGCCGGTGTACGCCGGGGCACTGGCGGAGGCGGGCATTTCCACTGTGGCGGATTTGGCCCGGGCCGAACCGACGGAGCTCTCGGGAGTCCTCCCCTTCGTTGCACTCGTGGAGCTCAGGGCGAAGGCCCGGCTCACCCTCCGGACCGCTTCCGAGCTCCAGGGCTTCGAACGCTTCCAGGACCTCACCGCCTGGGAGGTCATCGTGACGCCCACGACCCGACTGGCGAACGACGCCGGCTCGTCGCTGGAGGAAGCGGCCCGGATCCGAGAGAAGGTCAGCGCGTTGGAGCTGACCCTGATCCACCCCTTCCTCCGAGGGATTACGATGGGGGAGCTGGGAAGGGCCGTCAGTCCGGAGGCCCGCCCTCCCCGGAGGTGAGGGCGGAGCGGGTGCGCTCCAGTCGCTCCGCCAGACCGTACACCACTTCCAGGGCGTCCTCCACCTCCCCTACGAGTCCCCGCACCGCGGTGCGACCCTTCTGCGTCGGGAGGCCTTCACCCAGTAGCTGGGATCGCCTCGTGCTGGAGGCCCGAACCCGTCGATACAGGCGCGTGGTCTCCTCCATGGGGTCCAGGTCCAGCTCCTCACGCAGGACCTGGGCGCAGGAGGCGTACTGGCGGAGCGCCGAAGGTCGGTCTCCCATGGCCATGTGGCACTCCATCACCGCCCGGTGGATGTGTTCCCGGAGAGGATCTTCCCTCAGAAGCTGACGTCCCCAATCGATGGCATCCAACCACTCTTCCCGCTCCCGGTGATAGGAGACGAGTCGCTCCAACGCCGTGAGGAGAGCCATGCGGAGCCGCTCCCGGTCCACGAGACACCAATCATCGTAGAGCCCCTCCAACAGGTCCCCGCGGTAGAGGATCACCGCATCGGCCAGGCTCCGGGCATCCTCGGGGGTGAGCCCTCCTCGGCCATGCGCGTCTGCGGAGGAAATCCTGCGGGTGAACTCGTTGGCGTCCACCCACGCGTCCCCCGTTCCCGGAAACCCCACCTGCTGGCCCTCAACCCGCAGGAAGCTTCCTCGGAGGCAATCCTGCGGCTCCACCACAGACCGGATGCGCCAGAGGGCCGTGCGTAGCGCCCGTCGGGCGTTGCTGTCCGGTTGATCTCCCCAGAATCGCCCACAGAGAACGTCGCGGTGGAAGAGGCGGTCCCGGTTCAGGACCAGGAACGCGAAGAGGCTCTTGGACTTCTCAGTGGCGAAACTGGGAAGGCGGTTCTGGCCGGCATGGACTTCGAACCCTCCGAACAGGCGGATCTGCAGGCGATCCATGACTCGGTCCGGTGAGCGTGGCGCACCCGGCTAGGAAGGAACTCTTCCCTACGCAGCCACCAGCCCCGGATGGCAAAGGCTGGGCGAGCCGGGACCCCATAATTGGAGTCGGAAAGTGCTGAACGCAAGTCGGGGGTCCGAGACCGGGTACGGATGGACCAGATTCTGGAGAGTATCCGGAAGGGTCAGCGCCAGCCCTCGCTGGGGCCGTACAGGGGAAGGTCGTCCCCCTCCGTCACCTCCAGGGAATTGAGCTCCAGCCCCCGTTCCTTCGCCGCTTCCAACTCCTCGGGCGTGAGAAGCGCGCCCAGGATGTAAAGATCCCACTCCACCGGCTCCTCGGAGCTCCCCGCTCCCACGACCTCGGCGTTCTCGATCTGGACAGCCCTCTCCTCATCTCCCAGTGACCGGAGCCCCTGGGCCAGTTCCTCTCGGAACCGGCTGTCTCCCACACAGCGAGCCATGAGCCGAAGCTGTTGAGCCGCCAGCTCCTCCCTTCCGGCCTGTGCCGCCGCCTCCACGTACTCCTGTACGTATTGGCGGGCCGGATCCAGAAGTCCCTTTCCGATGCTGAGCCAGGCCAGGGTGCAACGCGCCCGGATCACGTCGGGGAGCAGCCGGATGAGCTTCCTGCAGATGGCCATGGCCGCGTCGAGCTGCCGAAGCTCCATGTACGTGTCGATGGCCTGCCCGTAGTTCCGAAGGGCGGCCGACCGGTCCCCGCGGGCCAGTTCCATGTCCGCCAGTTGGTTCAGGAGGCGGGCGGCCTCGGGGCTTCCGGGTTCCGTCTCCTGCAGACGTGCACGGACCCGTTCCGGACTCCGTTGCGGCTCGGGAGGCGCGGACTCGGAATCCTGGCGGGAGAAGAGGTGTTTGAGGAATCTGCGCATAGGTAGGGCCCGGGAGTCTCGACTCCGGGAAGATCGCCCCGGCACCCTCAGGACGCTAGTGTCCCTGAGTTCGCTCCGGGCCGGGGCATCGTATCCGTTGCTCAACCCACGCTTGGCCATGGCTCTCAGGACGACATCCGCCGTCGCACTCCTCATCGTCGCCGGCCTCTATCTCCCCAGCGGGGACGGAGGTCCGTGGGACCGCGAGGCTCGGCCCGGGGCACAGGGCCCTACGGTCACGGAGGGAGCACGGGAGGTGGAATACGACTGGCTGATCCAGGGGGGCACCGTGGTGGATGGATCCGGGGCGCCGTCCCGAGAAGTGGACCTCCTTCTCAAGGATGGCTTTATCGCCCATGTGGGTTCGGTGAACCCTGACACCCTTCAGGTCGGGAGGCGGTTCGATGCGGAGGGCCACATGGTGGCCCCGGGCTTCATTGACCTCCACGCCCACGGAGACCCGGTGGAGGCGCCTGCATTCCACAACTTCCTGGCCATGGGGGTGACCACCATCGTCCTGGGGCAGGATGGCTCCAGCCCTGAAGCGTCGTCGCTGGCCGCGCACCTGGAACGGGTGCAGGGGGCCCGACCGGCAGTGAACGTTGCATACCTCCTGGGCCACAACACGGTACGCACCGAGTCCGGTGTGGGGTTCCAGAACCCCGGACCCGATGGACTTCGCCGAATGACTTCCCTGGTGGAGCGGGGGCTGGAGGCCGGCGCCTTCGGATTGTCTCTGGGGCTCGAGTACTCCCCGGGGAATC
>SKZC01000205.1 GCA_007127575.1 Gemmatimonadota bacterium | reverse complement strand
GTGGAGTCCGGAGATCTCAAGGGGGTGGAGAGAGGGGCACACTCTCTCAAGTCCAGTGCCGCCAATCTGGGTGCGGAGTCAGTGCGGAGCCTGGCCCGGGTCATGGAGGAGCAGGCGGAGCGGGGCCACGCGGAGGGCTTGGATTCCTTGCTGGAGAGGTTGGAGGCGGCGCTGGATCACGCGTGCGACGAGCTCCGGCGAATGAACTCAGAAAGGGAGACGTGATGGCCAGGGTGGCCGTGGTGGAGGACAACGCGGACAATCGCCTCCTGGTTCGGGCGATTCTGGAAGACGAGTTCGAGGTCACCGAATACGAGACGGGGGCGGAGGCGTTGGAGGGGCTGCCGGCGGAACTCCCGGACCTGGTCCTGCTGGACATCTCGCTCCCGGGGATGGATGGCACCGAGGTTTTGCGCCGGATGAAGGAGGACGAGCGGCTCGAGTCCGTTCCGGTGGTGGCTCTCACCGCTCACGCCATGGCCGGAGATCGGGAACGGTTCCTGGCCGCCGGCTTCGATGAATATCTCACCAAACCCATCGTGGACGAGTCCGTTCTCATGGGGACGATCAGGCGCCACCTGAACCCTGATCCGTGACCACCGTCGCGGAGGAGCGGGCGGACCAGCGGAACGCCCCCATGCGCGAGCCGCGGCTTTGGGTCTACGCTGCCCTGGCGGGCCTTCTGGTGGGCGTGGCCTGGACCGTCCACCGGGTCGACTGGTTCTCCTCCCCCGGAATCTTCCCTCTCTCCCAGGTAGCCGCCACGGTTCTGGCCTTCGTGGTGGGGGCGTTGGCGCTGGTTCGGTACTATTCCAGGAAGCGCCGGACGTACCTATACATCGGGACGGGCTTCTTCGGAACGGGCTTTCTGGAGCTCTACGACGTCCTTATCAACGCCACCGCGACAATGGGCGACCCGGACCTTCCGGTGTGGACCTGGATCGCGTCCCGAACGTTCCTGTCCCTCTTCCTCTTCGTCAGTTGGTTGGTCTGGTACCTGGACCGGGAGGAGGCGGAAAAGGTGGACGAGCGGTCCGTCTACCTCACCGCGGGTTTCCTCACCGTGGTGATCTTCCTCTTCTTCACCCGCAGCCCTCTGGCCCAAGCCTACCAGCCGGAGTGGTTCTTTTCCCGGCCCGCCGAGTTCATCCCCGCACTTCTCTTCGGGGCCGCACTTGCGGGATACCTCTGGAAGGGGAGGTGGAGGACCGACCCCTTCGAGCATTGGCTTATCATCGCGCTGGTCATCAGCGTGATCCAGCACGGTGGGATCGTCGTATTCTCCAGCCACCTCTATGACGGGGCCGCGGACGCAGCCCATCTCCTGAAGCTGGCGAGCTACGCCAGCGTCCTCTGCGGCCTCATGGCCAGTTTCTACGTCACCTTCCAACGAGAGGCCCGGGCCTCCCAGTCCATCGTGGAGGCCAACGCCGCGTTGGCCCAGGAACTACAGCGTCGCCGGGAGGCCGAGCAGGTCCTTCAGGAGAGCGAAGAGCAGCTCCAGGATTTCCTCGAGCATGCCCACGACCTGATCCAGAGTGCGGACCCTCAGGGGAAGATCGTGTACGCTAACGAGGCTTGGCGTCGGACCCTGGGATACGACGAGGAAGATCTGGAGGGGCTCACGATCCACGAGATCCTTCACCCTCGCTCCAGGGAGACGTACGAGGCCGTTCTCGAGAGGGTCTTCGCCGGAGAGTCCGTTTCGGACTTCGAGGTCAGCCTGGTGGCCCGGGATGGTCGGATCATTCGCTGCTCCGGAAGCTCCAACGCTCGATTCCGAGACGGGGTCCCGGTATCCACCCGGAGCATCCTCCGGGACGTAACGGAGGAGCGTCGCGCTCGGGAGGAGCTGGCCACCTCCCAGGCCAACCTGGAGGCACTCTTCGAAAGTACGGGTGATGCCATCTGGTCGGTGGACCCACGACACCGGCTCATCACCTTCAACCCGGCATTCGCCCTGACGGTCGAGGCCATCACGGGGAGGGAACCCCGGAAGGGAGACCGACCGGAGGTCTACATGACCGGCGAGGCGGCCCCATGGTTCACCGAATGCTACGACCGGGCCTTGGGTGGGGCGCGGTTTTCGGCGATCTGGGAGGAAGTCGTGGATGGGGAGGACCGCTCCTTCGAGCTCTATTTCAATCCCATCCAGACCGGGACTGGGACGGCGGGGGTGGTGGTGTTCACCAAGGACATCACCCGACGGATCCAGGTGGAGGAGGCCCTTCGTCGCGCCAAGCGGGAGGCCGAGGAGGGCAACAAGGCCAAGAGTCAGTTCATGGCGAACATGAGCCACGAGCTACGCACCCCGCTGAACTCGGTCATCGGCTTCGCCAACATCCTCATGAAGGACAAGGACGAGCGGTTGGAGAAGCAGCAGAAGGAGTTCCTCAGCCGAATCCTGGCAAACGGAAAGCACCTTCTCAGCCTCATCAACGAGATCCTCGACCTCTCCAAGATCGAGGCGGGCCGGATGGAGGTGGTCCCCGAAACCGTGGACCTGGGCGAGCTGGTGCGAGAGACCGTGTCTCAGTTGGAAGGGCAGGCCGCCGGCCGGCCGGTGAAGCTCCGGAGTGAGCTGCCCGAGGGTCTTCGATCCTTTCGGACGGATCCCGGGAAGCTGAAGCAGGTCCTCATCAACCTGGTGGGGAATGCGCTCAAGTTCACCGAAGAGGGGTCGGTGACGATCCGAGTCGAAGCGGAGGATGAATCCGGTGAGCCGGCGGCCATCCATGTGGCCGATACGGGGCCGGGCATTCCCGATGATCGGCTGGGGGCCATCTTCGAAGCGTTCCAGCAGGTGGAGGCGGGGACCACTCGGCGGTTCGGAGGAACCGGGCTCGGACTCACCATATCGCGCTCCCTCTGTCACCTGTTGGGCTACCACATCACGGTGGAGAGCGAGGTGGGAGCTGGATCCACATTCAGCATTCGCTTCCATCCGTCGCCGGATGGAGGGAACGTCGGGTCCGAGGCCGCGGATGAGGCGGAAGGCCCCCTTCAGGAGCTCGGACCTCCTCCTCCCGCCCGTTGGGCTCCTTCGCCGAGCGGAGATCCGGCCTCCGGCTTGCATGGCTGCACCGTTCTGGTGGTAGATGACGAGCCCGACTCCCGGTACCTCCTCCAGCACTATCTGGAGGATGCGGGGTGCAGGGTCATCACCGCCTCCGACGGAGTGGAGGGGCTGGATCGGGCTCGACGGGATCAACCCGATCTCATCACGGTGGACCTCATGATGCCTCGTATGAGCGGCTGGGAGCTTCTCCGGGCGGTTCGGGACGACGAACGGCTCCGGAACATCCCCGTGGTGGTGGTGAGCATCGTGGCCGAGGAGGGATCCGGAGAGGCCCTCGGGGCTGTGGAGTTGTTGAACAAGCCGGTGGAGCGCGAGGAGTTTCTGGCCGTCCTTCGCCGACATCTGGTGCAGGGGTCGGGTACCGTGCTGGTAGTGGAGGATGACCCGGACACCCGACGGATCCTTCAGCGATATTTGAGCGATGCGGGGCTGGTGGCCCTTACCGCCGAGAACGGTCGCAAGGCCCTGGAGCTCATCCGGGAAAAGGCCCCGGACCTCGTCCTCCTGGACCTCATGTTGCCGGGACTGGATGGGGCCCAGGTGCTTCAGCGCCTCCGGGCCGATCCCCACTTTCAGGACATCCCGGTGGTGGTCCTCACCGCCAAGGACCTCTCGGACTCGGAAAGTCGGGAGTTGGGGAGCCAGGCGCTGGACGTGATCCTGAAAGGGAGCGAGGTGGAGGATCGGTTACGCACCGTCCTGGACCGAGTGTTCGGGGATCCAACGGATGGGGAGGAGGCTTCCGCCTCTGTGGAGGCCCCCGAGTCAACAACCTGAACCGGAGGAGGTGAACCGTGTCCGTGGAGAACGAAGTGGGGGAAGGTGTGCGCCACATGAGCTGGGAGGCGCTTCCTCTGGAAGAGGTGAAGGAAGGAGTGTCTCGGAAGCTCATCAGCGGAGACCGGACCATGGTGGCCCAGATCTTCCTTGCCCGGGGAGCCGTGGTGCCCCTGCACTCCCACGAGAACGAACAGGTGACCTACATCCTGGACGGAGCCCTTCGCTTCACCATCGGAAAGGAAGGCAAGGAAGTCGTGGTACGTACGGGAGAGGTCCTTCACATTCCCTCCGGTGTGCCCCATAGCGCCGAGGCCCTGGAGGACACTCTGGATCTGGACGTGTTCTCACCGCCGCGACAGGATTGGCTCGACGGCACCGACGCCTATCTCAGGGACACGGAAAGCTGATCCGTCGGACCGGCTCCTTCCCACCTTCGGCCACCTCACCCCATGGAATCCTTCCGCTTCCGTTCCGAGCTCGACCATCCCGTGGGAGAGGTGTTTCGCTGGCATCTCGAGCCCGATGCCTTCCATCGACTCCTTCCCCCGTGGGAGGACGTGCAGGTCCTGGAACGCACGGGTGGGCCGCATGAAAAGGGCGAGGTCACCCTTCGCCTCCGTAGGGGTCCCCTCTCCTTCCGTTGGAAGGTGAGGCACACCGCGTTCGAGGAGAACCGGTTGTTTCGGGATGAGCAGGTATCGGGGCCCTTTCGGCGCTGGGTTCACGAACACCGCTTTGAGGAGCTTCCCTCCGGTGGGAGCGCAGTGGAGGATGTGGTGGAGTGGGAGGTGCCCCTGAACTCCCGGCTCGCCTCGGGTCAGGTTCGAAAGGAGCTCCAGCGGCTCTTCGCCTTTCGGCACCGACGCCTTCGGAGGGACCTAGACCGGATCCGGGGGCTGGCGGGACGAAAGCTGGGTCGCATCGCCATCACCGGGAGCCGAGGTTTCATCGGAAGCCACCTTGCGCCGGTCCTCCGGATGGCGGGGGCCCGGGTCATTCCGGTGATCCGGGGGGAGGGAG
>SKZC01000492.1 GCA_007127575.1 Gemmatimonadota bacterium | reverse complement strand
GCCGCTGGTGCTCTTCCGCCATCTCCTCCAGGTGCACGCGCTGCTCCAGGGAGAGGTCCCGGAAGAGATAGCGGCGAATCTGGTGATGCACCTCCTCCCCGGCGACCCAGAACTCGTCTCGGGTGCGCTCCCGGTCCCCGGCGGGGACCACGGCGATCCCGGTGAGCTGGCGCATCACCCCCCGGTGGATCCGGTCCGCCATCCGCTGCTCCTCCACGAAGTTGTCCGTGGCCCGGGCCAGGTCCGAGCGGGCATCCAGGCTCCACACCATGAGGAATCCCACCGCTATCAGCACGGGGATGGCTACCGCGAAGGCCCAGGTCAGGACCTTCTTCCGGAGGGTCGCTTCCCCTTTCTGCGGCTTGAAGGAAGTCGTCACGGAGCTTCCCCGGGTCGGTACGAGTCGGTGACGTATCCCCGCTCCACATCCCCCTCTTCGGTGAAGACGACTTCCCCGGTGAGGCCGGCATAGGGGAGGCTCGATCGGCCGAACTCCATGAGGAACGCCCGAACTTCCGGACCGGTGCGCGCTCCGGCCCGGAAGGCCTCCAGGATCATCCGGGCCGCATCGTAGGCCAGGGCCTCGGCAGCCACCCCCGGTGACTCGAACCGCTCCAGGTACCTCTCCCTGAATCGTCGCAGCTCCGGAGTCGCCTCCATGTCCACGAATTCCAGGTACCGGACCCGCTCCCACTCCGGGACTGCATCCTCCAGGAAGGGGGCCCGGGAGAGACCGTCGCTCCCCAGGATGGGAACGTGGGACAGCGGCCCCTGGAGGTGGGGCAGGATCCGGTTCAGCCGCTCGGGGCGCCCCAACCAGAGGATCACGTCGGGTTCGGCGTCTTCCAGCGCACACACCGTCCGCTCTACGTCCAACCCCCCGATCTCCCCTTCCAAAGGATCCTCTCCCTCCATGAGATCGTCCTCGTAGTGGGGCAGATCCAGGACGACGGGGTGAACGTCCGGGTCCAGGTGGGGGAGGAGGGCCCCGCGAAGCCCCCGCCCGTAGTCGTCGTTCACATAGAGGAGGGCCACTGCCCCCCCGTCGGGAAAGCGCCGGGCGACGCGGCGGGCCAGGGTGGCTCCCTGCACCGTGTCCGGCGGAACCATTCTGAAGCTGAACGGCCCCACTTCCGAGTAGAGGGGGGCGGTGGAGGTGGGGGCGATCTGGACCACCTCCCGGGTGTTGTAGATCTGGGAGGCGGCGATGCTCGCGCTACTATTGGAGTGCCCGATCACCGCCGCCATCCCTGGGATGGCGACCAGCTCACCCGCCGCGTCCAACGCAGGGGCGGAGCGGACGGACCAGTCCAGGACGTAGGCGGTGTCGAAGGGGGGCATGGGACCCGCCTCCACCGCGTCCTCCACCGCCAACGTGACCGCCTGGATGAAGGTCTCCGTGGCCGCCACCCCGAGGACCGGGGGGTCGGGCTCCCCCCCACACGCCATGAGTAGGAAGAGGAGGGTCGTGGGGAGCGCGACCCTCGTTGGGAAGTGGGGCACCGGAGCTACCTCCGCATCGAGAGGTGGCGGTCTGGACCGGCGGCGCGACCGCACGTTCAACTCATCGCCTGCAAACATCTGTTGCCCCCCGTGGACCGGCAAGTGGGGATCGTCTGCAGGGCCGCCGAGGACCCGACCCCGCCCAAGATCTCCCTTGCTCCGATTCGCTGGCGCCTCGAGCTTCCCGGAAGGTGCCCCCAGGGGGTACCGGAGGGCCTCCGGTATCCATACGCTACACCTCGTTCACCTCGAAGCCGGACGACACCGTGCCCCACCTCCCTACTGTCAAGCCCAGCGCCTCCTCCTCCGTGGATGAGGAGGCGCTGGAACGCCGGCTCGCCGGTGCCCTGGCACCGAACCGGGTGCGGATGGACGGCTACACCCGGGGGATCTACTCCACCGACGCCAGCATGTACGCCATCCGCCCCCTGGGTGTGGTCTATCCCGGCGACGCGGGGGAGGTGGCGGCAGTGGTGGAGGTGGCTCGGGACTTCGGGGTCTCCCTCGTCCCCCGAGGCGCGGGGACCAGCCTATGCGGCCAGACCGTGGGCCCGGGCCTCGTCCTGGACCTCTCCCGCTTCATGACGGAAGTGCTGGAGCTGGATCCGGAACGCCGGCGGGCCCGGGTCCAGCCCGGGGTGGTCCAGGAGGATCTGGACCGGATGGCCGCCGGACACGGCCTCCTCTTCGCCCCGGACACGGCCACGGCGAACCGGGCCACGGTGGGAGGGATGATCGGAAACAATTCGTGCGGGACCCGGTCCGCGGCCTACGGGATGACCATCGATCATGTGGAAGAGGTGGAGGTCATTCTCTCCGACGGTAGCCGTGCCCGATTCTCCGAGCTGGGTCCGGAGGACGTGGCCCGAAGAGCCCGGGCCGAAGGGCTCCAGGGCGAGATCTATCGGCGACTCCCGGAGTTGCTGGAGGAGGGTGCGGAAACGATCCGTGCCGCCACCCCTCCCCACTGGCGCCGCTCCGGGGGGTACCGTCTGGAGCGCCTCCTTCCCGAGGCGGGTCCCTGGAACCTGGCCCACCTGGTGGTGGGCTCAGAGGGGACGCTGGCGGTGGTGACGGAGGCCACGGTCCGGCTCGTGCCTCGGCCCCGGGAGGTCTGGGCCTTGGTGGCCTGCTTCGAGACCCTGGACGGCGCCCTCCGAGCCACTCCCGGGGCCCTGGAGGCGGGGGCTGCGGCGGTGGAGCTCCTGGACCGAACCATCCTGGACCTGGCCCGTCGCTCCGCCAGCCACGGGGTGGTGGCCTCAGGGCTGCAGGGCGACCCGGGAGCCGTTCTCTGGGTGGAGTTTCACGGGCTGGAGGAGGGAGAGGGTGCAGCGGCGGGGCGGACCCTGGTGGAGCGCTGGGGGGCGGGAGGGGATCCCTACGCCGTGGTGCCCCACCCCACCGCTGGAGACCAGGCACGGTTCCAGGAGATCCGGAAAGCGGGGCTGGGTCTCCTCCTCTCGGCGGGTGAGGGGGGAGAGGAGCCTCTGGCCTTCATCGAAGACGCCGCCGTGGCCCCGGAGGACCTGGCCGAGTACGGCACCCGCCTCAGGGAGCTGCTGGTGGGGCATGGCCTCCGGGCCGGATTCTACGGCCATGCCTCGGGGGGATGCATTCACGTCCGTCCCTGCATGGACCTGACCCGGGCAGGGGAGCCGGCGCGGATGCGGGAAGTGGCGCAGGAGGTGATGGAGCTGGTCCGGAGCTTCGGAGGGATGAACTCCAGCGAGCACGGCGACGGGCTGGTGAGGAGCGAGTTCAACCCCACCTTCTTCGGCCAGGACTACTACCGGCTCATGCGGCGTACGAAGGAAATCTTCGATCCGGAGGGCCTCCTGAACCCGGGAAAGAAGGTGGAGGCCCCTCTCATGACGGAGCATCTCCGAACCCTCTCCCTTCCGGACCCGGAACCGGTGGAGACCCACTTCGCCTTCCCGGAGGGTATGAGGAGCGCCGCCAACCGGTGCGGCCGCATCGGAGCCTGCCGCAAGTCGCCGGCGGCGGGGGGGACCATGTGCCCCTCGTACATGGCCACCCGGAACGAGGAGGACTCCACCCGGGGCCGCGCCAACGCGCTGGCGGATGCCCTCTCCCGTCCGAATCCCGCCGAGGCCCTGGGGGACGCCCGACTTCACCAGGTCCTGGACCTCTGCCTGGAGTGCAAGGCGTGCCAGACGGAGTGCCCCCTCTCGGTGGACATGGCGGCCCTCAAGTCCGAGGCCCTGGCCCAGCGTCACCGGCTCCACGGCACCCCGTTCCGGAGTCTCCTCTTCGGACACATCCGGGAACTGAACCGCTTCGGCTCGGCGTGGGCCCCTCTGTCCAATCTTCCCGGGGCGTTCCCCCCGCTGCGGATCCTCATGGAGCGGACGCTGGGGATCCACCGACGCCGGCCCCTCCCCCGGTTCCGGCGAGACACGCTCCAGAGCTGGTTTCAGCGGCGAAGGCGGAGGCGAGGAAGGACCGGGGGGACTTCGACAGACTCGGAGAGGGGCCGGATCCTGCTCCTGGCGGACTGCTTCACCAGCTTCACCGAACCGGAGGTGGGAAGAGCGGCGGTGGAGCTTCTGGAGGCCGCCGGCTGGAAAGTGGGGTTGGCGGAGGGTCTTTGCTGCGGACGGTCCCTCATCTCCAAGGGCCTGCTCCCCGACGCCCGACGTCGGCATCGGGAGCTTCTGGCGCGACTCACCCCCCTTGCCCGGGAAGGGGTGCCCATCGTGGGGTGCGAGCCCTCCTGCATCCTGACGCTGAAGGACGAAGTGCCTGCTCTGGCCCGGGGCTCTGGCTCGGCGGAGGAAGCGGACCAGGCCCGAGTGGTGGCGGAGGCGGCCCGCCTGGTGGACGAGGTGCTGGCGGAGGCGCTGGACGATGGGGGCCTTACGGTGCCGGAGGTGGGAAGAGAAGGTGGTGCGGGGCCCCTCCTCTTTCACGGTCATTGCCACCAGGAAGCGGCCCGGGCCCAGGAGGGGTCCATTCGGGTCCTGGAAGCGGTGGCCGGCCCCGGCGGGGGAGGGAACGGGGTGGAGATCCTGGACGCGGGGTGCTGCGGGATGGCGGGCTCCTTCGGCTTCGAGGTGGAGCACTACGAGCTCTCCATGACCATCGGAAGCCAGCGTCTCTTCCCGGCGGTGGAGTCCGCCGGACCGTCGGCCCGGGTGGCGGCCACGGGGGTTTCGTGCCGGCAACAGATCGCCCACGGGACGGGCCGAAAGGCCGAGCATCCGGTGGTTCTCCTACGGGAGGCGGTGGGGGAGCGGGTTCGGGAGGGTTGACCGCACACTTTCTCCTGGGACATATGGGGCCAGGGGCCCGCCTCTCCGGCCCCTCCACCACACTTCCAGGAGGTCCCAGTGGCCCGAAGCCCCATGCCCGACGTCGTCGTCCTCCTTCCCGGCATCACGGGGAGCGTCCTCCAGCGAAACGGGAAGGTGACCTGGGGATTTTCCGGCGCCACCCTTGCCGGCTCCCTCTTCACCCGGGGTCGGAGCTTGAACCGGGCTCTGGCCCTCCGAGAGGACCCACCGGAGGAGGACGATCTGGGGGACGGGGTGGAGGCCACGGAGCTCATCCCCGATCTCCACCTCCTTCCGGGCTTCTGGAAGATCGACGGCTACACCCGGGTGGCCCAGACCCTCCAGGCCCGCTTCCAGCTCACCGAGGGCGAGAACTTTTTCACCTTCCCGTACGACTGGCGGCGGGACAACCGGGTGGCCGCCCGCAAGCTGGCTCGGGACAGCCACGGCTGGCTGAAGCGATGGCGGGAGTCGGGGAACCCGGATGCCAAGCTGGTCCTCATCGCCCACTCCATGGGAGGGTTGGTCGCCCGGTACTTCCTGGAGGTCCTGGAAGGATGGAAGGACACCCGGGCGCTGGTGAGCTTCGGCACTCCGTACCGAGGCTCCCTCAATGCTCTGGACACCTTGGCCAACGGGATGCGGAAGGGCCCCATGGGTCTGCTGGACCTCTCGGAGCTGGCTCGAACGTTCACCTCCATCTACCAGCTCCTCCCCATCTACAAGTGCTACGACCGAGGGAATGGGGACCTGGTACGGGTGGGAGAGACGGAAGGAATCCCCAACGTGGACCCGAAGCGAGCCGCCTCGGCCCTGGCCTTTCACCGGGAGATCGAAGAGGCGGTGAACACCCACCGGACCCGGGATGACTACCTCCGGGATGGATACCGGACCTTCCCCGTGGTGGGGATCGGACAGCCGACCCACCAGTCGGCTCGATCGGGCGAGGGTGGCGTTCAGCTCTTCTCCCACCTGGAGGGCACGGACCGGAGGGGAGATGGAACCGTGCCCCGGGTCTCCGCCGTCCCCATCGAGGAGAGCCGAGGGGGGAGGGGCATGTTCGCCGCCACCCGGCACGGGTCCCTTCAGAATGCCGACGCCGTCCTCACCCATGTGGATGGGGTGGTGCAGAGCCTGTACTTCGACCTGGGAGAGTTTCGGGAGCCGGCGCCTGCACCGGTGGAGGTGGCGCTGGAGGTGGAGGACCTCTGTTGGAGCGACGAGCCGGTGGGGGTCCGGGCCCGGCCCAGCCGGGAGGACGTGGAGCTCAGCGCTGCTCTGGTGAATGGAAACACCGGGGAGGTGGTAGCCAGTCAGGAGATGAACGATGATGACGACGGGTGGCGGGTGACCGCCTTTTCGCCACCTGGAGCGGGAGCCTACCGGATCCGGGTGACCGGGGGACCGGAGGTGGCGCCGGCGGAGGACGCGGTGGCCGTGGCCTCCATGGGTTCCGGCCAGGCGGAGGAGGTGGCATGAGCCTCATCCACTGGAGGCCCGGCGAACCCATCCTCACCCTCTCCTCCAAGCGCTCCCTCCGGGGGGTGATACGGCGGATCCGGGGGACCAAGCCGTGGTGGCTGGTCATCCGCAGGGAGGTGGACTGGCAGCCCGACCCCTACCTCTATGCCTTCCTGGCGGAAGAGCTCCTGGAGTTCGCGGAGGTGCACCAGGACCTCCTGGACCGACCTGTGGAGGAGGTGTTGGATCTTAGGGAGAGCGGAAGAAGCGCCGTGACCCTCTCCTGGGAGGTAGAGGAGGTCGTGGAGGGCTGGTCCCACAGCCCCTCCTCCTTTCGGGCCGTCCACGTGGATGCGGAGGGACGCCCCTCCGTCGTGGGAGAAGTGGAGATGGCGGTGGGAGCCCCACCTCCGGAAATGGCCGGGGAACCCGATCCCGGGGAATTGGAGGAAGCCTCCCCGCCGGGGGATGAGGGAGCCCCTTCGGATGAGGGGGAGGAGGAGGCCGCCTTCGAGGATGCGGCTCCCGAGGAGGCGGGTGCGGAGTGGGAGGGGTCGGAGGGGTTGGGGCCGACTCGCTCGTCCGGACGGGCCTCCCCGGCTCCCCCGCGGGAGCGGGCGGAGCTGGAGGAGCGTTTCGAGCGGATGGAGCCGAGGGAGCGTTTGGAGATGGGACCCGAACGGAAGCTCCAGGTCTTCATTTCCGCCCAGATGCAGGAAGAGCTGGAGGTGGGCTCGGTGGATCTGGTGGACTTCCGCATCGAGCTTTTTGGGGAAGCTCGACCGCTCCGGCACGCTCTGGATGGACCGGTGGAGGTGGAGGCGGACCGGACGATCCGGGTCCTCCTTTCCACCTTCGGCGACGCGATCCAGGCTGCAGGGGAGAGGATCCAGCAGGTGGACCCGCCCCGGTCGGGCCGCCCCACGGTGGGGGCCTTCGAGATCCAGGCGTTGGAGCCCGGCAGCGCAGAGATCGCCCTCCATTTCAGGCAGGGCGGAACCCAACTCGGGGCCGTGCACTTCTCGGTTTCGGTGGTCCCGGAGGCCCGGCACCAGAAGCCGGCCCAGGCCCGGATCACTGCGGAGCCCCGTGACCGGGACGACGACGAAGTGCTGGTCCTCCTCATCGAACAGCGAAAGGAGGGCGGGGCGATCCACTACGAGTACAGGCTCCACTCCGAGGCGTTGGGGTTCAACTACCTGCCGCTCAGCTCCGCCCCCCTCCGGGACCGGGGTGGTGGGGCCGCGGCCACCACCCAGGCCTACGTGGAGTGGATCTACGACCGGGTGGGGGAGGAGGTCCGGAACTGGGGCCAGGCCCGGAGACTGGCCCGAGGGCTCCGGACGGTGGGGATGGACATGTGCGAGCAGCTCTTCGACCCGGATGTGACCCGCCGCCTCTGGGATAACCGGGACAAGCTCAAGATGATACAGGTCACCTCCTGGGAGCCCTACATCCCTTGGGAGATCTTGCGCTTGCGGGATCCGGACACGGGGGACCCCGACGACCGGTTTCTGGGCGAGTACGGGTTGATCCGGGCCCTTCCCGGGGAGGCGCAGCCCCGATCCCTCCGGATGAGGGATTGGTCTTACCTGGCCGCCGAGTACCCCTATGGTACGGAAGCGGCGGTGGGTGCGGAGGTGAGCTATCTCACCGAGACCCTACCCCAGCGAGGGATCCAACCCACCCGGATTGCCCCGGCGTACGACCCCTTCTTCGACGCCATGGAGGCTGGGGATTTCGATGTGCTGCATCTCGCCTGTCACGGGGAGTCTGCCCACGACCGCATCGACCATTCCCTCCTGGTCATCAGTGACGAGGTGGGCCCGGACGGTCAGGCTCGACCGGTGGCGGTGGACGAGAAGGCCGTGCGGTATGACGCCCGGCTCGGGAACCGGCGGCCTCTCGTCTTTCTCAACGCCTGCGCAAGCGGGCGCCACGGGCCCAGTCTCACGGCCTGGGGGGGATGGCCGAAGGCGTTCCTGAAGGCGGGGGCCGGGGCCTTCGTGGGAACGTCCTGGCCCGTGCGGGACAAGCCGGCGGCCCGGTTCGCGGAAACCTTCTACGATGCCCTGCAGGAAGGTCGGACTCTGGCTCAGGCGGCCACGGCAGCCCGGGAGGCCACCAAGGGGATGGGAGATGGGTCCTGGCTGGCATACAAGGTCTACGGCCACCCCCGGGCCCGGGTGGACGGGTAGCGGGGACCGGGGGTCGGCCGGCGGGTGGGGCTCAAAGGGCTCGAGGGTCCTCCACGACGCCCATCATGAGGATGGTGCCGGTGAGCCGCTCCCGAAGGGCGAAGAGGAAGGGGCGGTCCACGGATGCCCTCGTCGGCGCTCCGGCGACGGGCCCCGGAGGCCATCCGGGAGGCAACTCGCGCCCCGTCTCCTGGAGCTGGAGCCAACTGCTCTGAGCCATCTGGTCGACGTGGGGACCCACCACCGAGCCGCTGGCAGAAAGTCCGGACAGGTCCGCCTTCTCCCAGTCCAACACGGTGTCCATCCCCAGGGCCTGGAGGGGACCCGAGGCGCCCCGAGTGCGGGCCAGCAAGGTTCCTTCATCCACTCGTAGCCTGGGAATGCGAGGCTGCCCCAGGGTATCCCGAAGGGAGTCCAGGACCTCCTCCCACCTCTCCTCGTCCAGGGAAGCCAGGAAGTCGTGGACTTCCTGGAAGATGGAGGGAAGGACGAAGGTGAGGACGTAGGCACCCCCTCCGAAGGGGACCTCCAACACGACGTAGTCTCGGGGGCTACCTTCGGTGAAGTACCGGAAGGGGATGTGGTCTTCCGGCTGCATGGTCACGCTTCGGACGGTGGAACCATCTCGGAGGGTGAACTCCGTCCGCTGGGTTCGGGCCGGATCGAACTGGTAGCTCCAGGCGCCATCGAAGACGAGGGCTTCCCCGGTGACCAGGACGGTCAGGGGGTGGAAGGATGAGGTGACCAACTCCTGAACTCGCCCCTCGGTCCGGTCCCGGACCCAGTCGTTAATGGCTCTCGGGGCCGCGTCCGACGAGAAATCCAGCTCCTGGGCGTGCGTCCCGTACCGTTCCTGGGCCCACGTCCGGAACTCCGTCCGGATCCCCAGCCCCTCACGCACCCAGAGGGAAGTGGCCGGATCCAGCTCCACCGAGGGGTCCAGCGTGCTGAGGAGGCCCAGGAGCCCGGCGTAGGCCTCTCCGATCTCCTCCTGGGAGAGTTCCTCCAGGGACAGGAGGCGACCTAGTTCCTCAAAGGTTCCCCCTTCCGCCCCCGTGGAGAGGAGGGCCAGGGTGGTGGAGGTGGCCAGAGGGGAGACCACCACGTTTGCTCCGGGTCCCTGGGACGCTGCAGCGGCCTTGAGGAGCGCCAGACCGAGGCTGTTGTTCGCCTGAACCGCCAGGCGTTCCGCCTCGCTCAAGCTTCGGGGAAGCTCCGCAACCTGGTCCACCGGCCCCAGGGGGCCTTCGTCCACCCCTAGCGGCCCCTCCGAACAAGCGCTGGCCGAGAGGAAGACGAGGAGGATGAGGGGCACGGTTCGGGCCGGCAGGAGAGTCGGCATGGTGAACTCCTTTTCCCGGTGGCGGACGGGCCCGCAGTCGGGCGGTGCCGCAGCGACGGGGATCGAGCCTGACGGCGGGGTCGGGCGCGACTGGGAGAGCCGGCGACGACTGTGGATATGGGTGCCGAGTGCGGGGAGAACTCCGCCGCCCTGGCCCGTCAGTCGTCGGGAAGTACGGCGTCCCCCACGCCCTCGGGCAGATCTTCCCGGATCAGGGTGAGGATGGCGGCCTGGGGAACCACCAGGTACCGCTCATCATCGAAATTGATTTCCACCGCCGCCTTCCGGAAGAAGAGGGCGTAGTCGCCCACCTCCGCTTGTACCGGGAGGTAGCGGGGCTCCCCTGAGGCGATCCTCCACGGCTCCTCGTCCAGATCCGTAGGGGCCGATATGGGGGTCCCGGGTCCGGTGGCCATCACGCGGCCGCCCTGCACCGCCTGGTTGTCCACGGCGGTCTTGGGAAGGTAGAGGCCGACCTTGCTCCGCTCCTCCCCCTCCTCCGGGGATATGAGGACCCGGTCGCCGACCACGATCAGCCGCTTTCTCGGAGATGACATCTTCGCCTCTGGTGTCAGTGGGTACTCCACAAGGTGGGGCAAGGAGGGGGGCAACCTCAAGGCGGGAGCCGGGAACCCTCCGGGGGCTCGGTTGGCATTCGAGCCACACGCAAACCTATTATTATTATGAAGCCGTGACCGTAGCGAACCAAACTTTCCGGGCTCACCTTCCGGCCCAGAGAGTCTATGCAGGAGTGTGGATGCCGCCTAGTCCCCAACTGGAATCCCCATCTCGCCCCCCACCAATGTGCAGGTCCCAGGTCCTCCGGACTCTGTTCCTCCCGGCACTCTTGCTCATCCTGCTCGCCTGCGATTCCACGGACGTAACCCAGCCAGGTGCCGCCGACCAGGTCTTTGCCCAGGACTTTCGCGACCATCCCAACGGTTCTTCTCCTCAGGGGTGGCTTCCGGCTTGGAACGTGGCCCAGCAGCGTTGGGAGGTTCAGCACGAGGCCGAAGCGGAAGTCCCCCGCCTGGTTCACGCTTCCTCCGCCGACGCCCACCGCCTGCTGGCATGGATGGAGGTGGGGACACCCGTGAATGTGGAGATCGTAGCCCGGGTCCAGGCCACAGAGCTCCCTCAGCGCGCCCAGAACCGCCTCATCGTCCGGGCTCGAGGCGGGCCGGCCGACGAGACGGGGTACGCCCTGGAGCTCTGGCAGAACCGGGTGCGTATCGTCCGCCTCGTGGAAGGCAGCGAAACCCCCCTTGCGGAAGCCGAGGGAGTCCGCTGGGAGCCGAATCGCTGGTACTGGCTCCGCTTCCGGGCGGAGGGAAGCCGCCTCCAGGCCCGCTTCTGGGAAGACGACCAACCGGAGCCCCCAGGATGGACCTTCGAGACCACCGACGAGCTCATCACCGAAGCGGGGGTGGTGGGGGTGGGAGCCCATGCCTCCTCCGGAACCCGCCAGTTCACCCACCTGGCAGTGGGGGTGGGTGGGGCGACGGCTCCCATCCAGTCCCCGTAGTCGGATGCGCCTCCTCCCCCTCCTGACCTGCGCCGGGTTTCTGACCGTCCCCCTCCTCGGGTGTTCCGACGGTTCCACGGGGCCCGAAGGTCACCGCATCGTCACGAACTTCGAGGGGGCCCGCTTGGCGGCCTTCGCCGAGCGCTCCGAGGGAAACCTGGACCTGATCCTGGGCCGGGATGCCGACGGGTTCATCCGGGGTTGGTACTCCTTCCGGGTCCGGGGATCCCGCGGACAGCCCTTGAACTTCCGCTGGCTGAACCAGACCGCCAACCCTGACCAGCGGCCTGTGGTCAGCTCCGACGGCGGTGAGACCTGGGAGCGGGTCGACGAGATGGCGGACGTGGGTGGGCTCCAGGCGTTTCACCACACTCCCCGCTCCGACGATGAGTGGGTCGCCTATCAACCGGTCTACTCCATGACCCGGTGGCGGGACCGTCTGGGGGAGATGGAGGAGCACCCCTTCGTCACCCGTGTCCGGGTCCTGACCCGGAGCCTGGGTGGGCGAGCGGTACATCACCTGGAGATCACCGACCCCGGATCTCCGGAGGAGGAGAAGGCCCTGGTCTGGTTGGTGGGACGCCAACACCCGGCGGAGACCGGGGGATCGTGGATGCTTGAAGGACTCATGGACTGGCTCCTGAGCGACGACCCCCAGGCCCGGATGCTCCTCCAGCGAGCCGCCTTTCAGATCATCCCCATCCTCAACCCCGACGGGGTCGTCCGCGGAGACCACCGGACGAACCTCATGGGGTTGGACCTGAACCGGGCCTGGCTCTCGCCCCACCCGGAGCGAACGCCCACCATCCACGCCGCCACCCAGGCCATGCTGGCGTCGGCCGAGGGGGACCGGCCCATCGTGCTCCTGGCTGATTTCCAGACCACGGGGACCGGGACCAGTCAGATTCTTCACAACAGCGCTGAGACCACTTCGCCTGAGCTCTACCAGGAGATGCAGGAGTTCATCGCCCTCATGGAGGAGATCAATCCGGAGTGGAGCCTCTCCAGCTCCTCCGGAGCCGCCATGGGACCGGAGAGAGCCCGCGGCTGGGGCTATTTCGCCCTGAACACCCATGGAATGACGGCCATGGCCGGCTCCCAGGCCCCAACGTACGGTCCCCATGCCGGGGAGTTCATGACGGTCCCCCGGACGAAGGCGTTGGGGGAGGCCTTTGGAAAGGCGGTGGCCCAATTCTTCTTCGACGTTCCACCTTCCTGATATAGAGAGCCCCATGACCCGAGCTCGTTCGCGTTTCGCACTTCTCGTCCCCCTCCTCCTGATTGCCGCCTGTGACGCACCGGAGGGGGAGACGCCGGGTGAGGCGGAGGCTCCGCCCACCACGCAGCCCGATCCGGAGGAGACTCAGGTCTACACTGGGGCCTTCATCTTCGACGGCACCGGAAGCCCGTGGATCGAGGACGGGGTTCTGGTCGTGCGAGGAGGGATCGTCCGCCAAATGGGATCCGCCGGCGCGGTGGAGATCCCCGCCGACGCCGAGGTCGTGGACCTGGACGGCCGCTGGATCGTCCCCGGCTTCATCAATTCCCACGGGCACTCGGGGGGGGACCGGGAGGAAGTCCTGGCCCAGCTCGGCCTGTACGGTCACTACGGAGTGACCACGGTGGTGAGCCTGGGGGGCGACACCGAGGACGGGGTGCGGATCCGAAACGAACAGTGGGGGCCGGGGCTGGACCGGACTCGCCTCTTCGTGGCCGGCCCGGTGCTCAACCCCTCCACCCCGGAAGAGGCCCGGGAGGACGCCGCCCGCATGGCGGCCATGGACGTGGACTGGCTCAAGATCCGGGTGGACGACAACCTGGGGCAGGGGGAGAAGATGACCCCGGAGGTCTACCGGGCCCTCATCGAGGCGGGGCAGGAGCGGGGACTCCCGTTGGCGGCCCACATCTATCAGCTCGAGGACGCCAAGGGCGTGATGGAGGCCGGGGCGCGGCTTGTGGCCCACAGCGTCCGGGATGAACCCGTGGACGACGAGTTGGCCCAGCTCATGTTGGAGAGGGAGGTCTGTCTCTCCCCCACCCTGACCCGGGAGCTCTCCACCTTCGTGTACGCCGAGCGCCCGGACTTCTTCGACGACCCCTTCTTCCTGGAGCGAGCGGACCCGGAGGCGGTGGCTACCCTGGAGGACCCGGAGCGGCAAGCTCAGGTCAGGGAGAGCGCTGCCGCGCAGTACTGGAGAGAGGCGCTACCCGTGGCCCAGGAGAACATGCGGCGGCTCCACGAAGCCGGCGTGGGCGTGGCCATGGGGACGGATACGGGTCCCTTCGGCCGCTTCCAGGGTTACTTCGAGCACGTGGAGATGGAGATGATGGTGGACTCGGGGCTCACCCCCACGGAGGTCCTGGTCTCCGCCACCGGAGACGCCGCGCGATGCATGGGGCTGGAGGGGATCGTGGGCACCCTCCTCCCCGGTGCATGGGCCGACTTCGTGGTCCTGGACGCCGACCCCACTCAGGACATCCTCAACACCCGGGAGATCCACGGCGTGTGGATCGCCGGCAACCGCATCCGCTGACGAGAACCGGGAGTCAGGGGCTCCCTTCCGCGTCTTCCGCGGCCACCCCAGGTGTGCGGGTCACCCCCTCCTCGATCCCGTCGGCCACCTCCATCACGTAGTTCCAGTCCAGCCAGGGCCCGTCCCCCCGGATCCAGGTCTCGAACCACCCCAGATCCCCCAGCAGCTTCACCAACTGATTTCGGGGGTCCTGGAGGGCGTGGAGCTCGTCGGGGTAGACCAGGAACTCGGTGGGCACCCCCAGCTTCTTCAGCGCCATGTGGAGCTCCTGTCCCTGGGGCATGGGGATCCGCTGGTCCGCCTGGGGGAAGTGGATGAGGGTGGGAGTGGAGGCGTTCTGGATGTACTTGAGGGGCGACTCGTCCCACCAGTGATCGAAGTCGTGCCAGGGCTGGTTCTCGCCGTCCAGTGACGCGTCCCTCCCCAGATACCACTCCCGGGAGGCCTGGTTGTCCGTCTGGGCGTAGAGGGAGATCCAGTTCGTCACCCCCGCTCCCGAAGCGATGGCCTTGAACCGGTCCGTCTGGACCAGCATCCAATTTGACCAGTGGCCTCCTGCGGACCACCCCATCATCCCCAGCGAATCCGGGTGTGCCAGCCCCTGGTCCACCAGGTGGTCGATGCCGGTGTGGATGTCTTCGGTGGCCCGGGTCCAGTAGTCGCCCACGATCTCCACCCTGAACTCGTTCCCGTAGTGGGAGGAGCCCCGGTAGTTCGGGAGGAAGAGGGCGTAATCCCGGGCGGCGAGAAGGTGGCCATACGCTCGGTGGGGGTTGGAGGAGGTGGGGAGGAAGCTGTTGACGTAGGCTGCCGCAGGTCCTCCGTGGATGTCGGTGATGAGGGGATAGCTCCGCTGGGGGTCGTGGTTCAGAGGATAGACCACCAGCCCCTCCACTTCCGTCCCGTCCTCGGAAATCCAACGCACGGTCTCGGTGCGCCCCAACTCCACCTCTTCCACCCAGGGGTTCAGGTCGGTGAGTCGGGTCCACGAGTCGGGATCGCCGGCGGACGCCCAGGAAGCGGCGTAGAGATCCTCCGGCGACTCGGGGTCGGAGTAACCCAAAATGGCCGTGGAAGCCGGGTCGCTTCCGTTGATGGACACCACCCCTCGCTCGAGATCCGAGAGGCGGCGAACCTCCGTGTCCGCGATCCCCGCTTCGTAGAGCTGCCGGTTCACCCCCTCGGCACCCACGAAGAAGATCCGCTCTCCGTCCTCACTCCAGGCGCCTCCGAAGACATCGTTGTCGAAGGCACCCGTGACGGCGGTCCAGTCCCCACCCGCCACCGGCCGAACGTAGATGTCCGTAAGGCCCCGCCCCTGGAAGCCGGTGGGCGCGGTGATGGCCAGGTGGGAGCCATCCGGAGAGAACCCCAGGATGCTCTCGCTCACATCGTTGTCGGTGAGCCGCTCCATGGACCCGGTGGCCGGATCCGCCAGGTAAATCTCCCGTGGGCGGGTGTCCGCATGAGGGTCCACCGGCCCCACCACCAGGGCCAATCGGTCCCCCGTCGGGGACTCTTCGAAGCCATGGACGATGAACTCCCCCTCGGTGACGCGTCGGGTGGAGCCGGACACCGCGTCCATCTCCCAGAGGTGAGCCGGAAACAGCGTCAGAAAGTCGTCGAACACGAGCCCTCGCTGGATGGGGCGCGCCTCGAACCCCTCGTCCCTGCGAAGGTAGTTGGCCTCGTCCCAGTCGTCGGCGGCCACGAAGAAGATCTCCTGGGAGCCCTCTCTCCACTGAAAGCTCTCCACCGGGGTGGGGTGCTCGGTGAGCTGCTGTGGCGTGCCCTCCCCCCGGCCATCCACCATCCAGAGCTGCCGCTCGGCCCCTCGCCCGGCCAGGAAGGCCAAGGACGTCCCGTCGTGGTTCCAGCCCCAGGAGTGGACCCCGCCCTCCGCATCCGTGACCCGGTAGGGCTCTCCGCCATCCGGATCCATCATGTAGATCTGCCGCCCGCCTTCCTCCCGAACGGAGGTGAAGGCGAAAAGGTCGCCGGAGGGGTGCCAGCGTGGATCCCGGTTGGCCGCCCCCTGGGTCCGGGTCATGGGCCGTTCCAGACTTCCGTCCACCTCCGCCAGATGGATCTGGGAGTCGGTGCCTCGAGGCTCGGGAAAGCTCCCCGGCGTCACCGTATACAGGACCCGGCTCTCATCTGGCGAGAGGGCCACCTGACCCACGGACACCTGGCGGAAGAGGTCGGCGTACTCCACGGGCCGGCGCTCCTGCGCTTCGGCAGGGAGGAACCCGGTGAAGAGAAAGACCGCGAGAAGGCCGAAGGAGGAGAGTCGGGCGTACATGGAACACCTCCCGGAAGGGTGGGCGGAACGCTTCCTGGGGAGGTTAGAGTCGGGAGAAGCCGGGGGCAAGCGGAGGGACGCTCTATCCTCCCCCGAACCCGTAGACGAAGTTGACCAGGGGAAGGCAGCACGCGCTCCCCCGATCCTCCAACGCCAGACCCACCCCCAGATCCGCCGAAAGCCGATCGCCCAGAAACCGCACGCCGCCGGTGAAGATTCCGTGGAGATCCCTGGCTCCCGGGGCGAACCAGTTCTCCGTCACCAGCTTCCAGCGGGAGCCGGTCCGGAGCTCACCCCCCAGCATCATCACCGGGTCGTTGGAGAGGGAAGCCTCCCCTCCGCCCAGGGCGAAGCCCCACCCCGCCCCCGCGGTGAGGGACCACTCCGCATCTC
>SKZC01000222.1 GCA_007127575.1 Gemmatimonadota bacterium | reverse complement strand
CACGACTTCAATAACGCCCTTACCGCCATCCGGTGTCACGCCGACTTCCTCATGGAGACGTTGGAGAACGACCCTCGGACACAGGAGGACCTGCAGGGCATTCGCTCCGCCGTCTCCCGGGCGGGACGACTCACCCAACACCTTCTGGCCTTCAGCCGACAACAGGTCCTTCAACCCCGAACGGTGAACCTCTCCCAGGTCCTCCAGGATTGGGAGTCCCTGATCCGGACCGTGGTGGACTCCCGGATTCAGGTGGAGATCGGACCGCCCGCCAGCGCCGTCCACGTCCGGATGGATCCGGAGCAGATGGAGCAGGTCTTGGTGGAGCTCCTCACCAACGCCCAGGATGCCATCCCGAAGAAGGGCCGGATCCGGGTCGGGGTGGAGACGAAGTCGGTGGAGAGGGAGGCCCCCGACCGGCCCCCCGAGATGCCGCCGGGAGAATACGCCGTCCTCACGGTGCAGGACGACGGCCGTGGGATGGACGGGGAGACCCTGGAACGGATCTTCGAGCCCTTTTTCAGCAGCAAGCCGGCCTGGAAGGCCGCCGGTGTGGGACTGAGCACCGCCTACGGGGTGGTGAAGCAGAGCGGAGGGTTCATCTACGCCGAGAGTGACCCGGGCGAAGGCACGACCTTCCGGGTCTACCTCCCCCTCGAAGCCCCTACCGAGGAGGTGGAGTCCGCGGGCGAAGGGGGCGGAGAGCCGGGGTGAAGGGAGAAGCCGGCCTGGTATCCCCTCCTCGCCCCACCCTCCCAGGTCCGTCCGCTATGCCTCCCTCCCCTGAGCGTCCACTGAGGCGATGGTTGCCAGGTTCATCACCTCCATGGTGGTGCTTCCCCGCTGGAGCACGTGGACCGGTCGCTCCATTCCCAATAGGACGGGACCGATGACCTCGGCGCCTCCCAGCTCAGCCAGGAGCTTATAGGAGGCGTTGGCCGACGCCAGGTTCGGGAACACCAGGACATTGGCTGGCTTCTTCAGGTCGCTGAAGGGATAGGTCCCGGTAAGAATCCGCTCGCTCACCGCGGTGTCGGCCTGCATCTCCCCATCCACCTCCAGGCCGGGCCTCAGCTCCTTCACCCGCTCCACCGCATCTTGCACCTTGATGGACGCCGGGTGACGGGCCGAGCCGAAGTTGGAGAAGGAGAGCATGGCGATCCGGGGCTCGATCCCAAGATCCTGAACGAAGTCGGCGGCCAAGAGGGTCACCTCCGCCAACGTCTCGGCGTTGGGGTCGATGTTCACCGTTGTATCGGCGAAAAAGAGGGGATCCCGGTCCCGGAACGCCACCATATAGAGACCCGCCACCTTTCCGACTCCTTCCGCCCTCCCCACCACTTCCAGAGACGGTCGGAGCACCTCGGGATAGTTGGAATCGATCCCGGCCACGATGGCGTCGGCATCCCCCTCCCGGACCATCATCCCGGCGAAGTAGATGGGCCTGTAAAGGTTCGACCGAGCCTCCGCCAGGGTGAGGCCCTTCCGCTTCCTTCGTTCAAAGAGGTCCTGGGCGTAGCGGTGGCGGACGTCGTCCACGTCCGCCGGATGCAGCGTCTCCACCCCGGTGAGGTCCACGCCCAATTCCTCCGCCCGGGACTGGATCCGGGGAGCCTTGCCCAGGAGGATGGGACGGGCGGTGCCCTCCTCCACCAACTGGCTCGCAGCCCGGATCACCGAATCGTTGTAGCCGTCCACCAGGACCACCTTCCGGGGGTCCTTTCGGGCCCGGCTCACCAGCCACCGCATGACCTCCCGGCCCGGCCCCAGACTGGCCATGAGACGGTCCCGGTAGGCCCCCAACTCGATCTCCGTTCTGGCCACTCCCGTCTCCATGGCGGCTTCCGCCACCGCCGGCGCCACATGGAAGAGGACCCGGGGATCGAAGGGCTTGGGAATGAGGTAGTCGGGGCCGAAGGCGAAGTCCTCCCCGGCGTAGGCCCGCTGGACGGACTCCGGGACTTCGGCCCGGGCCAGCGCCGCCAGGGCCCGGGTGGCCGCCAGCATCATCTCGGGATTGATGGTCCGAGCCCGAACGTCCAGGGCTCCCCGGAAGATGAAGGGGAAGCCCAGGACGTTGTTTACCTGGTTGGGGTAGTCCGACCGCCCCGTGGCCATGATGGCATCGGAGCGGACCTGGGCCACCTCTTCGGGAAGGATCTCCGGGTCGGGATTGGCGAGAGCGAAGATGACGGGATCGTCGGCCATCCGGGCCACGTCGTCCCCGGAGACGGCCCCTTTGACGGAGAGGCCGATGAAGACGTCGGCTCCGTCCATTGCATCCTGGAGCGTCCGGCGCTCCGTGTCAGGGGCGAACCGACGCTTGTACTCGTTCATCCCCTCCTCCCGGTCCCGGTGGATCACTCCCTTGCTGTCCACCAGGAAGATCTGGTCCCGGGGCACTCCCAATCGAAGCAGGTGCTCCGCCGTGGCAATGGCAGACGCCCCGGCTCCGCTGAAGACCACCCGAACCTCCTCCGGCTTCTTCCCCACCAGCTCCAGGGCGTTCAGGAGCCCGGCCCCCGCGATGATGGCGGTTCCGTGCTGGTCGTCATGGAAGACGGGGATCTCCAGCTTCTCCTTCAGCTCCTCCTCCACCTGGAAGCAGTCCGGCGCCCGGATGTCCTCCAGGTTGATCCCTCCCACCGTAGGCTCCAGGAGCTCACAGAAGCGGATGAGCTCGTCCGGGTCCTCCGTATCCACCTCGATGTCGAAGACGTCGATACCGGCGAACCGCTTGAAGAGGACCCCCTTTCCCTCCATCACCGGCTTGGAGGCCAAGGGCCCGATGTTCCCCAGGCCCAGGACAGCCGTGCCGTTGGAGACCACCGCCACCAGGTTCCCGCGAGCGGTGTAGGAAAACGCGCTGTCCGGATCCTTCTCGATCTCGCGACAGGGCTCCGCCACCCCCGGGCTGTAGGCCAGCGAGAGCTCGGCCTGGGTGGCCACCGGCTTCGTGGGGATGACCTCGATCTTCCCCGGACGCCCTTCGGAGTGGTAGTCCAGGGCCGCTTGTCGTTTCTGGTCCATGGTCGGGCTCGGTGGGTAGGGGAACGATTCAGGGGAGGGAACGGCCTATGCTACCGCCGTTTCGGGGGCGGTGTCAACGGAGCTTCTTCCGCCGGAAACCCGGAGCGGAAAGCCCACGTAAGGCGGTAAAGTTCGACCCCAATGGACCTACACGAACCCAGGATACATCACGTGAAATCCGGATACCACTTCGCGACGCGGATCTCGGCGGCGGCCGTCCTCCTCCTCCCGATTCTCCTGGGGTCGGCTCCCCAGGAGGGACCCATGGTCCGGTCCGCCTCGCCTTCGGTGCCAGGCGGCGTTCCAGCTCCGGCGGCCTCGGAGCTGACGATCCCGGAGCTGACGATTTCGGACCTTGAGGCTGAGCTGGACCGCATCCTGGCCGACTACGACGGCCCCGACACCCCAGGAGCCCTGGTGGCCCTCGTCCGGGACGGCGACGCGGTCCTGAAGAAGGCCTACGGAATGGCCAACTTGAGCCACTCCATCCCCATGGAGGTGGAGACGCGAATCAACATCGGATCCACGGCGAAGCAGTTCACCGCCTTCGCGGTGGGGCTCCTGGCCCAGGAGGGGGCCCTCACCCTGGACGACGACGTCCGCACACATCTTCCTGAGCTTCCGGACCTGGGAACCACGGTCACCCTCAGACATCTCCTCACCCACACCAGCGGGTACCGGGAGGTGCTGAACACTCTGGCCATCGGGGGTTGGAATCTGGAGGAATCGGACCACGTTGCCCGCCAGGAAGCCCTCCGCGTGGTCCAACGCCAGCCCGAGCTCCAGAACGCTCCGGGGGCGGAATGGAACTACAACAACACCGGCTACATGCTCCTGGGCATGGTGGTGGAGGAAGTCACCGGACGCCCCTTCCCCGAGTGGATAGAAGAGCGGGTCTTCCACCCCCTGGGAATGCACGATACGGTGATCCGCACCAGTCCCAAGCAGGTGGTCCCCGGGGCGGCCTACGGCTACCTCCCCCAAGGGGAGGGCGGGTTCCGCCACGGACCGGACATCGGAGAGGCTGCAGGGGCGGGAAGCGTCTACACCACCCTGGGTGACCTGGCTCGGTGGATGGCCAACCTGGAGAGCGGGGAGTTCGGAGGGGAGGTCCTCCAGGAGATGAAGACCCCGTACACCCTCGTCTCCGGCACGTCCGTCCCGTACGGGCTGGGGCTCCAGATCGACCAGGAGGGAGGTCTCCAGCGGATTCATCACCCCGGAGGCGACACGGCGCACCGCTCCCACCTCGCCTACTTTCCCGAAGTGAAGGCGGGGGTGGTGGTGGTGAGCAACCACGGAGGGCTGGCTCCCTCGGTCCCCGGCGACGTCACACGGGCCTTTCTGGGAGGAGAGATGGTGTCCGAGGTCCGAGAGGAGCCCCGGGACGCCCCGGACGCGGCGGTGGCACCGGTTCCTGACGGCACCGGGTTCGACTCCGCCGAGTTCGCCCACCTGGCGGGACGTTACGAGCTGGAAGCCCAGCCAGGGTTCATCCTCCGGTTCTTTCTGGAGGAGGACCAGCCCATGATCCAGGCCACCGGCCAGCCGGCCTTTCCCATCGAACCCCTCTCCCACGACGTCTTCGCCATCCGTCAGGTGAACGCGGAGATCCACTTTCACCGCTCTCCGGAGGGGGAGGTGACGGGCCTCACCCTCCACCAGAACGGGGAGCACCCGGCCCGGCGGCTCCCGCCGGAGGAGGACGAGGATCTGGATCTCTCCCACTTCACCGGACGCTACTACAGCTCGGAGCTGGAGACGGAGTACCGGGTAGTGGAAGAGGGCGACCGCCTGGTGGCCCGGCACCGGCGCCTGGGAGACCTCCCCCTGTCACCCATGGGAGGGGCCTCCT
>SKZC01000441.1 GCA_007127575.1 Gemmatimonadota bacterium | reverse complement strand
CTCCGCTGGGGGAGGCTCCCGAGGCGGTGGCGCCCCCGGCGGCGCCTGCAGCGCCGGAGGGCCCGGCGCTGGATGAGGGTCTCTATACCGAAGACGAGGTAGGGGAGTTGGCCCGGCTCGTGGAGGACGCGGAGGACGCTCTGGCCGGCGGGGCCCCGGAACGTGCCAGGGAACTCGCTCGGGAAGCGGAGACCCGGTTCGCTCGGGTTCCCGGATCTTCTCAGTCCCTCTGGATCCAGGCCCGGGCTCTTCGGGAGCTGGATGACGTGGCGGGGGCGGCCCAGGCCCTGGAGCGTTACCTCTCCCTGCTTTCGGCGGAGCCGGAGGAGGAAGTGGCCCGACCTGCGGGCGAGGCCCTCCTCTTCCTTGCCGATCTCCGACTCGAAGAGGGGGAAACGGAGGAAGGGGTTCGGGTTCTGTTCGAGATCCCATCGGGGGCCACTTCCGAAGTGGAGGAGTCGGCGATGGAGCGGCTCAGGGAGTCGGCGCCTCGACTAACCCGGGCGGAGCTGGAGGAGCTCCAGGACGTCCCGCCGCGACTCGCCGGCCTTTCGGCTCCTCTCTGGAGCGAGCTCGCCGTGCGGCTCCAGCTCGGCGGCCAGGAGGAGGAAGCCCGCCGGCTGGCGGAGCGAGTCCGGGAGGTGGAAGGGGTTCCCAGCCGCGAGCTGGAGCGCGCCGAAGCCATCCTGGCAGGAAGGCTGGAGGATCTCATGGGACCCGCTCCGGTCCTGGCGGCCCTGCTTCCCTCCTCCGGCTCTCCCAGCCAACAACGGTTGGCCCAGGGGATTCAGGACGGGATCGAGGTGGCGCTGGCAGTGGCGCGTCGGCGAGGGATCGACATCCGACTCGACGTTCGAGACGATGGAGGCGACCCGGCCCGGTCCGCCGGACTCCTGACGGAGTTCTCGGGGGAGGGCATCCCCATCGTTCTGGGGCCCCTCACCGATGATGGGCTTCGGTCCGCCGGACAGGTCGGGAGCGAGGTCGTGCTTCTCTCTCCGACGGCACGGCTCCTTCCGGATGGAGCCCCTCGAGCCTTCTCCCTCACCGCCGTGGATCGAGAAGGTCTGGAGCGTTTGGCACGCCACGCCCTGGATCAGGGTCTCCGCTCCGTGGTGATCTTCCACCGCCGGGACCCCCGTTCCGAGCTGGAGGCGTTTTACTTCAACCAGGCCTTCCGGGCAGGGGGAGGCTCGGTGGCTCGGACCGTCTCCTACGCATCGGGGACCACGAATTTTCAGGGGCCCATGCAGCAGCTCCACGGAGCCGGGGCTCAGGCTGCGGCACTCTTCGTACCCACCGAGGACATCGAGCTGGTCGCACCCCAGGTCACATACTTCGGTCCCCAGGAGCTAGGGATGCAGCTCCTGGGAGGCGAGAGCTGGACGGATCCAGGGGTTCTTTCGGCGGTGGACCCACGCCATACCAATGGGTTGGTGGCCATCAGCACCGGAGGCCCCGGGGAGGATGACCCCGCCTGGACCACCTTCGTCGATGCCTATGAGGACCACTTCCAGCGGACGCTCCGGAGCTCTCTTCCCGCCTTGGGCTATGATGCCGCCCGCCTGGTGCTCGAGGCCTATGCCCGAGGAGCCGGCACTCCTTCCGAAGTCCTGGCGGTCCTGGAGGGACTGGGTGAGTTCCAGGGGGCGACGGGCCGAATATCCGTGCAGAATGGACGGTTGATCCGGGACCACCAACTCGTGCGGATTCAAAATCGAGGCGTGTCTCCTCTGGACGACGACGATGCCCGCCGGTTCTGACCGGAAGAGGGAGACGGGAATGGAGGAGAAGCTCCGTCGCCTCGATGCGCTCCGAGAGGAATCCCGCCTTGGAGGCGGGGAGCACCGCATCGAGGCCCAGCATGCGAAGGGCAAGCTTTCCGCACGGGAGCGCCTGGACCTTCTTCTGGACGAGGACTCCTTCGTGGAGCTGGACCGGTTCGTCACCCATCGGGGAACTGGCTTCGGCCTGGAGGACCAGAAGATCCTGGGCGACGGGGTGGTGACGGGCTACGGAGCCATTCACGGGCGCCTCGTCTACGTCTTGTCTCAGGATTTCACCGTGTTCGGTGGATCCCTCTCCGAAGCGCACGCCGAAAAGATCGTCAAGATCCAGGATCTGGCGTTGAAGAACGGCGCCCCCGTGGTGGGGCTCAACGATTCCGGGGGGGCTCGGATCCAGGAGGGGGTGACCTCGCTGGGGGGCTACGCCGACATCTTTCTCCGCAATACGCTCACCTCGGGTGTGGTACCCCAGATCAGCCTGATTCTGGGCCCCTGCGCCGGGGGCGCCGTCTACTCTCCCGCCATCACGGACTTCGTCTACATGGTGCGGGGAACGAGCTACATGTTCGTCACCGGCCCCAACGTGGTGAAGACGGTTACCCATGAGGATGTGGACATGGAGGGCCTGGGAGGAGCGGATGTCCACGCCACCACGTCGGGGGTGGCTCACTTCGCGCACGACTCCGAGCCCGAGTGCCTCGAAGCGGTTCGGACGATCTTTCGCTATATCCCGCAGAACAACACAGAGGCTCCCCCTCGGGGCCCGGGACAGGACCCCCCTCACCGGCAGGAGGAATCCCTCCTGGAGATCGTTCCGGACAACCCGAATCGTCCGTACGACATGCACCGGGTCATCGAGGCGGTAGTGGACGACGGGGAGTTTTACGAAGTGCACTCCGGCTTCGCCCAAAACATTCTGGTGGGGTTTGCCCACCTCGGCGGACACAGCGTAGGGGTGGTGGCGAATCAGCCCAGCGTCCTCGCCGGAGTGCTGGACATCGACTCCGCCACGAAGGGGGCACGGTTCGTTCGCTTCTGTGACGCCTTCAACATCCCGTTGGTGGTGTTCGAAGACGTCCCCGGCTTCCTTCCAGGGGTGGGACAGGAACACGGAGGGATCATCCGACACGGAGCCAAGCTCCTCTACGCCTTCGCCGAGGCCACCGTCCCGAAGGTCACGGTGATCACCCGGAAAGCTTATGGGGGGGCCTATGACGTCATGAACTCCAAGCATATCCGGGGGGATCTGAACCTGGCGTGGCCTTCCGCGGAGATCGCCGTGATGGGTCCCAAAGGGGCGGTGGAGATCCTCTTTCGGCGGGAGATCGCGGAGGCGGACGACCCGGAGGCCGTCATCGAGCAGCGCATGGAGGAGTACCGGAAGCGCTTCGCTCATCCCTACATCGCCGCTTCGCGCGGTTATCTGGACGATGTCATCGACCCCCGAGAGACTCGGCCCCGCCTGGTGAGTGCTCTCAACATGCTTGCGGACAAACGGGACCAGAACCCCGTCCGAAAGCACGGAAACATCCCTCTCTGAGCTCCGTCCGGGGCGCGCGGCCCCTGGACCGGATCCGGGAGCTCGGATCCCCGACCTACCCTGATCGATGGTGCGAACCTGCGTCTATTGCGGCGAGGAGCTTTCCTCGGGTACCCCGGAGGGTCCCGTGGACGGACGTCGCTTGGCCTTCGACCCACGGAAGGGACGGCTTTGGGAGGTCTGCCCCGCCTGCCGCAGGTGGAACGCGGTTCCCCTGGCGCTCCGCTGGGAAGCGCTGGAAGCGTGCGAGCGCGCCGTGCGGGACCAGGGGCGCATCCTCATGGAGACGGAGAACCTCGCCTTGGTCCGGGTGGGCCCGGGAGAGCTCATTCGGGTCGGGCGTTCTCCCAGGATCGAGTTCGCGGGGTGGCGGTACGGCGGTCGCGCCTGGCGCCGGCCCCGGTCGTTCTGGGCGCGAGTTCTGGGCGGTCTCCCTCCTCCCCCGGTGGGTGGGTACGATCCCTACGGACTTCAGGGGATGGGGGGAATGGGGGAGCCGGGCCATTTGGAGGACTGGACGGCGTCTCCCTTCGTGGAGCGGGCTCAGGCCCTCACCACCGTGTTTGCAAGCGTTCCCCTGGCTCCCCGCTGCCCGGGGTGTGGTCGTCCCCTGGCCCTGGCGCCCTGGGAGTTTCAGAATATCCGCTTCCGGCGCTCTCACCGAGAGTTGGTGGTGACCGCCCGGTGCGCCCTCTGCGGGGAAGCCGTGGCCGCAGACCTTCCCGAGGTCCGGCCGGGTCTTCGCCTCGGGCTCTCCGTCACCACTTCTCCTGAGGAAGAGAGAAGGTGGGCGGAGGCTGCAGCAGGGGTGCTGGACGAGGTGGGAGGAGGGGTCGGCTTGGTCAGCGAGCTGGCACGGGCCGAGACCAGCCTGGGAGAGCTGGACCCCCGGGACCGTCTGGCGGTCTGGATCGCTCTCGACGAAGCGGCGGAAGCGGAAGCGTTGGAGCGAGAGTGGAGGGAGGCGGAGGAGATCACCTCCATCATGGACGGAGAGCTTACGGAGGTCCCCGGCTTCGAGAGATTTCGGCGACGAGTGCTGGGGCTGGATTGAGTTTGGGCTCGGGCTGCCCCTTGGGGTGCAGGTAGAGGTGGAATCACTCAAGTACTTGTAGTACAGGGGGATGAGATCTGTGGTAGACAGCGTTCTCGTGGCCAACCGAGGAGAGATCGCCCTCCGGGTGACCCGGGCCTGCAGGGAGATGGGGCTTCGTTCCGTGGCGGTGTACTCCGACGCGGATCGATGGTCTCCCCACGTCCTGGCCGCTGATGAGGCCTACCGCTTGGGCCCGGCGCCGGCTTCCGAGAGCTACCTGGCGGTGGACCGGATTCTAGAGGTTGCCGAAAAGAGCCGGGCCGCCGCGGTTCATCCGGGATACGGATTCCTTGCCGAGCGGGCCGGGTTCGCCCGAGCGGTGGAGGACGCGGGCCTCGTCTTCATCGGTCCCACGAGCACCACCATTGCCGCCATGGGAGACAAGACGGAGGCCCGGCGCCGTATGCGTGACGCCGGCGTTCCCGTCGTCCCGGGCACCACGGAGCCGGCCAAGGGCCCTGACGAAGCGGCTCGAGCGGCCCGGGAGGTGGGGTTTCCGGTTGTACTCAAGGCCTCGGCGGGTGGTGGAGGGAAGGGGATGCGGGTGGTCCGGTCCGAGGAAGAGGTGGAGAGGGCCTTTGAGGGCGCGACTCGGGAGGCGGTGCAGGCCTTCGGTGATGGAGCGGTCTACGTGGAGAAGTTTCTCGCCAACCCGCGGCACGTGGAGATTCAGCTTCTAGGAGATGCGGACGGACGCGTGGTGCATCTGGGAGAGCGGGAGTGCTCCATACAGCGGCGGCATCAGAAGCTCATCGAGGAGGCCCCCTCGCCGGTGGTGGACTCCGAGCTCCGGGACGCCATGGGCCAGGCCGCCGTCCGGGCCGCGGAGGCTGTGGCATATCTCGGCGCCGGCACCGTGGAGTTTCTTCTGGATGGGCGGGATTTCTACTTCCTGGAAATGAACACGCGGATCCAGGTGGAGCATCCGGTAACCGAGCTGGTCACCGGGGTGGATCTGGTTCGCTGGCAGCTCCGGATCGCAGGAGGGGAGACCCTGGACTTCTCCCAGAACGACGTGCAGATGCGGGGCCACGCGGTGGAGTGCCGGATCACCAGCGAAGACCCAAGCCAGGGATTCCTTCCCGCCACCGGCGAGATCCGGGGGCTCACCGTCCCGACGGGTCCCGGTGTTCGCTGGGACGGCGGGATCTCGGTGGGGATGGAGGTGGGCCTCCACTACGATCCTCTCCTGGGGAAACTGGTGGCTCACGGACCCGATCGGCCGACGACGCTGGCCGTCATGAAGCGGGCGCTGGATGAGCTCCGGATCCAGGGAGTGGATACGTGCATCCCCTTTCATCGCCGAATCCTTGAGGACGAGGCGTTCCGGAACGGCGAGTTCTCCATCCAGTTCCTGGATCAACGCTCCGATCTCCTGGCGGGGAGCCATTCCCCCAACGCCCGTCGGGCGGCTGCGGTGGCCGGTGCCCTCCTGGAGGAGATCCGACGAAACGGAGCCCCCGGCGAGCCGTTGGAATCCCGATCCCATGACGGGGCCGGACCGGGCTTCCGGAGGGGGAGGGAGTTGAGCCCCTGGCAGAGGGCCGGGTGGCCGTGGGCAAACGGCGGGTAGCGGTGCCCAGGGAGCAGGCGGGGGCCGGAGCGCCGGACCCGGTAGAGGAAGTCCGCATCCACGGAATCTCATCGGAAGGGGCGGGGGTGGGTCGACTTCGGGACGGACGGGTGGTCTTCGTGCACCGGACGACTCCTGGAGAGCGGATCCGGGTCGTGCTCCGAGAGGAAAAGCCTCGCTGGACCCGGGGAGACCTGGTGGAGGTGTTGGAGCCCGGGGAAGGTCGGCGGGAAGCGCCCTGCCCACTCTACTCCCGGTGCGGCGGATGTACGCTCCAGCACCTCTCCTACGACCACCAGCTCCGGTGGAAGGGTCGAATGATCCAGGACGCCCTTGGAAGGATCGGCGGGGTCAACCTGGACGGGCCTCCCCAGGTGGAGCCGTCCGTGTCCGAATTTCGGTACCGAAACCGGGTGCGCATCCATCTCCGGAGGGACGGGAGCGGGGGTGTACGGGCCGGCTTCTTCGCCCTGGAGGACCCGGGCCAGGTGGTGGACATGTACCAGGAGTGCCTTCTCCCGGAGGCGCCCCTGAGCCGACTCTGGGAGGGACTTCGACGGGAATGGGGTGAGGGAGCCTCGCGGTTACCCGAAGGGAAGGAGCTTCGCCTCTCACTCCGGGCTCTGGGGGAAGACGGGATCCTCGTGATCACCGGGGGAGAGGGGAACGGGAGCCCTCGGGAGCTCCTTCGCCGCGTAGCGAACCTCAGATCCATCTGGAGGCGGGATGAGGGGGGAGGCCTCAGCCTGCTCGCAGGGGAAAAGGAGGTCTGGGAAGAACGGGCCGGCCGCCGGGTTCCGGTAGGCCCCGAAGCCTTCGTCCAGGTGAACCGGAAGACCGCCGAAGCCCTCCAGGCCCAGCTCTTTCGGCGCATCGGAAGACCTCGAAGCCTTCGCGTGGTGGACGCGTACTGTGGGATCGGCGAGGTGGGAAGACGATTGGCTCGCCACGGAGCCTGGGTGACCGGGATCGAATCGCAGGCCGAGGCAGTGGCGCTGGCCAGGAGGGACGCTCCGTCGGACTTCAGCGTCCTCCTCGGAACCGTGGAGGAGCGCCTCCCCGAGGCCCTCCCGGCGGATCTGGTCCTCTTGAACCCTCCTCGGGCGGGGGTGCGGCGATCCGTGGCGCGAACCCTCCGGGACTCGGCGGTTCCCAGGATCATCTATGTGAGCTGCGATCCCGCCACCCTGGCCCGGGATCTGAAGCGGATGTCGGAGGTCTACGAGGTGGAGAGCGTGGAAGCGTATGATCTCTTCCCTCAGACCTCCCATGTGGAGACGCTGGTGGTATTGACTCGGCGGGACTGAACAGGAGCGCCAAGATGCATTACTTCGTCACGGTGGACGGCGAGGAATTCGAGGTGGAACGGGAAGGGGGGCGACTCCTTGTGAACGGTGATCCCGTGGAGGCGGACCTGCAGTCGCTGCCGGGCTCCCCCGTCTGGAGCCTCTTGTTGGATGGGCGGTCCCACGCCCTGCTGGCTCGACGGAGGGGCGGTGGGGAATGGGATCTGGACGTGGCGGACGGTCCGGTTCGGGTCGAGGTGCTGGACCGGGCGGGACGTGCGATCCGGGAGCTGGAGCGGAAGGTGTCTGCGGAGCGCGGCCCTCAGCCCCTCCGAGCCCCCATGCCCGGCATGGTCGTGAAGGTCGATGTGGTGGAGGGAGAGGAAGTGGGGGCAGGTCAGGCGATCGTGGTGGTGGAGGCCATGAAGATGGAGAATGAGCTCCGATCGCCGTCGCCGGGTGTGGTGAGAAAGCTCCGAGTGGAGGCCGGCCAGACGGTGGAGAAGGACCAGGTGCTGGTGGAGCTCGGGCCCGTGGGGGGTGGTGAGGAGCAGGACGATGGCTGACGGGAAGGGGAAGGGAAGTTCCGGGGGGATGGAAGTGGACGCGGAAACGGATAGCGGAATTCCGGTCCGACCGCTGTACGGGCCGGAGGATGCGAGGGTGGATCCGGAGAAGGACCTTGGGGTGCCCGGGGAATTCCCCTTCACCCGAGGGGTCTACCCTTCCATGTACCGAGGCCGGCTCTGGACCATGCGCCAGTACGCTGGCTTCGGCACGGCCGAAGAGACGAATCGGAGGTACCAATACCTCCTGGAGCGGGGCCAGACCGGGCTATCGGTAGCCTTCGATCTCCCTACCCAGATGGGCTATGATTCGGACCATGTCATGGCCCGAGGGGAGGTGGGGCGAGCCGGAGTGGCCATCGACTCACTGGAAGACATGCGGACCCTCTTCCAGGGGATCTCTCTCGACCAGGTCTCTACCTCCATGACCATCAACGCCACCGCCAGCACCCTACTGGCTCTCTACGTGGCGGTGGCGGACGAGCAAGGGGTTGCCCGGGAGCGGCTCACCGGGACGGTCCAGAACGACATCCTGAAGGAGTACATTGCCCGGGGAACCTACATCTATCCCGTGGACCCCAGCCTGCGGCTGGTGTCCGACGTCATGGAGTTCTGCTCCCGGGAGATGCCCCGGTGGAATACCATCTCGGTCTCCGGCTACCACATCCGAGAGGCGGGCTCCACCGCCCCTCAGGAGGTGGCCTTCACCCTGGCCAACGGACTGGAGTACGTGGAGCGAGCCCTGACCTCCGGGATTGCCCTGGACGACTTTGCCCCGCGGCTCTCCTTCTTTTTCGCCGCCCACAACGATTTTTTCGAGGAGGTGGCGAAGTTCCGAGCGGCACGTCGGCTCTGGGCCAGACTCATGCGGGAGCGGCACGGGGCCGATGACCGGGCCTGTCGTCTCCGGTTTCACACCCAGACGGGAGGCTCCACCCTCACCGCCCAACAGCCTCTGAACAACGTGGTGCGGGTGACGACTCAGGCACTGTCGGCGGTTCTGGGAGGCACCCAATCCCTCCATACCAATGGATACGACGAGGCGCTGGCCCTTCCCACAGAAGAGGCGGCTGCCCTCGCTCTCCGAACCCAACAGGTCCTGGCACACGAGTCCGGAGTCCCCCGGACGGCGGACCCCCTGGCCGGATCGTACTTCGTCGAGGCGCTCACCACCGAGGTGGAGGAGCGGGCTCGGGAATACCTCCTGGAGATTGAGGAACGAGGAGGGGCCGCAGGCGCGGTGTCCTATATGCAGGAGGAGATCCACAGGGCCGCCTATGCCTTCCAGAAGGCCGTGGAAGACGGGACCCGGACGGTGGTGGGAGTCAACGCTTTTCGGGACGGCTCCCCGACGCCGAAGATCCCCCAGGCCGATTTTTCGGCGCTGGAGCGGTCTCAACGGGAAAAGTTGGCACAGCTCAAATCCCGCCGGGATGAACGCCAGGTGTCCGACGCCCTGGACGCCGTCCGGGAGGGAGCCCGGGGAACGGAGAACCTGGTGCCCCTTCTGATTCGAGCCGTGAAGGCGCTGGGCACCTTGGGCGAGATCGGTGACGCCCTTCGGGCGGAGTGGGGGACCTTCTCTGGGGGGCGCGGTTCGTTAACTTAGTGTGCTGGGCCACGAAACAGAGGGAGTTCCACCCGACGACATGGATAGGCGAGCGAGCCATGCCCACCTACGAGTACCGGTGTCCGCAAGGGCACGAATTCGAAACGCTGCAGAAGATGTCCGATCCCCCGGTGGCCCCGTGTCCCGAGTGCGGAACGGAGGCGGAGCGCCTCCTCTCCACCGGGGCCGGGTTCCTCTTCAAGGGCTCGGGCTTCTACATCACCGACTACAGGAGCGACGCCTACCGGGAGCAGGCCCGGAAGGAGTCTTCGGCCTTTTCCGGAAGTCGGGCCAGTGGGGAGGGGGGAGCCGCGCCCGAGAACGGGAAGGAGGGCTCTCCGAAGAAGGAAGCCGCTGCAGACGCCGGAACGGGTGGGAGCCCCGCCGCGACCCCCAAGGGGAAGAAGGCGCAAGGAAGCCAGGACGCGGCGGGCTCCAAGACCTCGCCGTCGGACTGAGGGCCCGGTCGGTCCCGGAGGCCACATGAGCGGTGGGCCGGCGGAGGCGGCGGTGCGTTCCGCCCTGGAGGACGCCCTTCGACGGATGGGCGTGGAAGAGCCGGACGTCCACCTGGAGCGACCGCGGGATCCGGCCCACGGGGATCTGGCCACGAACGTGGCCATGACCCTGGCCTCCACCCTTCGGAAACCGCCCCAGGAGATCGCCCGGGAACTGGCCGCCGAGCTGTCGCTGGAGACGGCGGGAGTGGAGCGGGCCGAGGTGGCGGGGCCCGGGTTTCTGAACCTCCATCTGAGGGCGGATCGGCTCTCGGAGGATCTCCGGTCGTTGGTGGCCGGAGACGAGGGCTTCGGGCGGAGTGAGGTGGGGAAGGGCCGCCCCGTCATGGTGGAGTTCGTGTCCGCCAACCCCACCGGACCCCTTCATCTGGGACACGGTCGGCAGGCCGCGTTGGGGGATGCCATTTCCTCCCTTCTCCAGTGGACGGGATGGAAGGTCCACCGTGAGTTTTACTACAACGACGCAGGGCGGCAGGTGGAGCTGCTGGCTCGGAGCGTCCGGGCCCGGTACCTCCAGCACTTCGGCCGAGACGTTTCCGTCCCCGAGGACGGCTATCACGGGGACTTCGTCACCGAGATCGCCCAGGAGCTCGCCGACGAGAAGGGAGACCGGTTTCTGGACGATGAGTCGTCCCAGGCCCTGTCGGAGATGCGGGCGTTTGCCATCCAGAGGATCCGCCAGGACCAGGACCGGGACTTGGCAGCATTCGGGGTCCGATTCGACTGCTACTACCTGGAGACCTCCCTCTTCGAGGACGGGACCCTGGAGGCCACCATCGACGGCCTGCGGGAGGCGGGGTTGGTCTACGAGCATGAAGGCGCCCTCTGGCTTCGCACCACCGAGTACGGGGACCAGAAGGACCGGGTCATGGTGAAGAGCGACGGCAGCCCCACCTACTTCCTCCCCGACGTGGCCTACCACACCACGAAATGGGAACGGGGTTTCCACCACGCCATCAACGTCCAGGGTGCGGATCACCACGGGACGGTGACTCGGGTGCAGGCTGGACTCCAGGCCCTGGGACTTCCCGAAGGCTACCCGGAATACGTTCTCCACCAGATGGTCACGGTGGAGCGAGACGGACGGGAGGTCAAGTTTTCCAAGAGGGCGGGATCGTACACCACGGTCCGGGAGCTCCTGGACGAGGTGGGAGTGGACGTGACTCGGTACTTCTTCCTCATGAGGAAGCCCGAGGCCCACCTGGTCTTCGACCTGGATGTCGCTCTGGATCAGTCGGAAAAGAATCCCGTCTACAAGGTGCAGTACGCCCACGCCCGGATGTGCAGCATCTTCCGGAAGGCGGGTGTGGAAGGAGACGAGGTGGACCCCGCCGCCGCGGACCTCTCGCTCCTCACCACCGAGGCGGAACGAGAGTTGGTGAAACAGCTCCTGGAGTTCCCGCAGGTGGTGGAAACGGCGGCCCGACATCGGGCCCCCCACCTGATCTGTGAGTACCTGGAGCACACCGCGGGTCAGGTAAACTCGTGGTATCATTCGGGAAATCCCACGCGGAACCCCGAGTTGGCGGTACTGGTGGAGGACGAGGCGCTTCGGAAGGCGCGCCTCGTCCTGGTTCGTGCAGTGCGTATCGTTCTCAGAAATGGTCTGGGCCTTCTCGGTCTTCAGGCCCCCATTCGAATGCAGAGGGAGTCATCGTAGTCATGTCCGTTCTCGTCGTAGGAAGCATCGCGCTCGACACCATCGAAACGCCGTTCGGAAGTGTGGAGGACGCCCTGGGAGGCTCCGCCGTCTTCTTTTCCGCATCGGCTGCGAACTTCCACCCTGTCCAGGTGGTCGGGGTCGTAGGGGAAGACTATCCTACCGACAGCCTGGACGTCCTCCGGGACAGGGGCGTGGATCTGAGCGGGGTGACGGAGGCTGACGGGGAGAGCTTCCGCTGGAGCGGGGTCTACAGCTTCGATCTGAATTCCCGGGAGACCCGGGAGACCCGGCTGGGGGTCTTTGCCGACTTCAAGCCCCGGATTCCCCAGGAATTCCGGTCCCCGCGCATCGTCTTTCTCGGAAACATCGACCCTGAGCTCCAGCTCAACGTGTTGGATCAGGTGGAGTCCACGGATCTGGTGGCGTGCGACACCATGAACCTCTGGATCGATCAGAGCCGGGAAGCCCTCCTCCGGGTGCTGGAGCGTACGGACATTCTCATGGTGAACGACTCCGAAGTACGCCAGCTCGCCGAGGAACCCAACCTCCTCAAGGCCGCCCAGTGGGTGCAGGACCGGGGGCCGCAGACGGTGGTGGTGAAGAAGGGCGAGCACGGCGCCATGCTGGTGGACCGGGATTCGGTCTTCTTTCTCCCCGGCTATCCCCTGGAGGAGGTCTTCGACCCCACCGGAGCGGGAGACGCCTTCGCCGGGGGCTTCCTGGGCTACCTGGCCTCCGCCGAGGAGTGGACGCCTTCGGAGCTTCGCACCGCGGTGGTCTTCGGGTCCGCCATGGGCTCCTTCGCGGTGGAGGACTTTAGCGTCCACCGGCTGGCCTCGGCCCGGATGGAAGAGATCATGGACCGGGTCCGGGAGTTCCGGAAGATCACCTCCTTCGAGGTACGGATCCCGGAGCCCGAGCGTGTCTGAATCGGAAGGTCTGGACTACCGCTCCGCAGGAGTGGACCTGGAGCGGGCGGAGCGAACCAAGGAGGGGCTGAAGGAGCTGCTGGCGGCGACCCGGGACGAGAACACGCTCTCGGAGTTGGGGCTCTTCGGTGGGCTGTACGCGGTTCCCGAAGGGTACCAAAGGCCGGTCCTGGTCTCCAGCGCCGACGGGGTGGGAACGAAGCTGAAGGTGGCCTTCCTCTCTCGTCGACACGACACCGTGGGCGCGGACCTGGTGAACCACTGCGTGAACGACATCCTGGTCCAGGGAGCCGTGCCCCTCTTTTTCCTGGACTACCTGGCCACGGGAAAGCTGGAGACGGATGTGGCGGAGGCCGTGGTGGCGGGGGTCGCCCGGGCGTGCGGCGAAAACGGCTGCGCCCTCCTGGGAGGCGAGACCGCCGAGATGCCGGACTTCTACGAACGGGGAGAGTACGATCTGGCCGGGTTCATCGTGGGGGTGGTGGAGCGGGATGCCATCCTGGACGGGAGCCGGGTGGAGTCGGGAGACCTCCTGGTGGCCCTGGGATCGGAGGGCCTCCACACCAACGGATACACCCTGGCGCGTCGAATCGTATTCCAGCGGATGGGACTCACCGTCCATGACCCCTTTCCGGGCGAGGACGGGACGGTAGCCGACGTCCTCCTCCAGGTGCACCGCACCTATCTGCCGTCCCTTCGCCCCGAACTGGAGGGAGATGCCGTACGAGCCCTCGCCCACGTCACCGGTGGAGGGGTCCCGGGGAACCTTCCCCGTATCCTCCCTGCCGGCCTCGGGGCACGGGTGGAGGAGGACTCGTGGACGGCCCCCAACGTGTTTCGGGTACTGGAGGATGCGGGTGGAGTGGCCCGGGAGGAGATGCGACGGGTCTTCAACATGGGTGTGGGGATGGTGGCCGTGAGCCCGGTCCAGGAGGCGGAGTCGTTGGTGGCCCGGCTCAGGGAGCGGGGGGAGACGGCGTGGGTCCTGGGTGAGGTGATGGAGGGAGAAGGTGTCCAGTACCACTGACCGATGGAGCGCCTCCCGGGGACTTATTTCGGCCCTGGTGGTGATCCTCGCTCTGCTCGGAGCGACGGAAGCCGAGGGGCAGAGTTGGGAGCATGTGCGAGATCAGTGCGCCGGATCGGGCCCGGGGCTCTCCGTGCCGTGTCTGGAGTTGGGTCTTGCGGCTCAGGGGATCCGGGCCGGGATGGGCCTGCTTGCGACTCAGGGGCATCCGGTGCCGGGCTCTGTGAGCACCGTGGGGCGTCGCTTGGCCACTGTGCCCCGAGCCGCCGTGGGCCTTCGGGTCGGAGGGACGAGCCTCAGGGTGCCGGATCTCAGGGGCCCCGTGGGGGAAGGTGGGGGAATGACCCCGTTGACCCCTTCGAGTCAGCTTTCCCTGGCCCTTGGGGTGGTGGACGGCTTCCGACTTCTTCCCACCGTGGGAGGCGTGCTCTCCGTGGACCTTCTCGGCTCCGCCGGCGTGACCCACCTCTCGTCCTCCCGGGGATTCGGTGGACCGGCGGTCACATACGGTGCGGGCCTCCGGGTGGGACTCCTGCGGGAGTCGTTCACCCTTCCGGGGGTCTCCGTCACCGGGATGAGGTACGGAGGGACCACCGTTCGGTTCGGCGAAATCTTCCCCGACGGCCGGGAGGTCCGAGTTTCTCCTTCCACCACCTCGCTTCGTCTTTCGGTGGGGAAGGACTTCCTGGCTCTGGGCCTGACCGGAGGTGCCGGCTGGGATCGGTACTCGGGTCGGGTGGAAACCCGGGTTCGGACGGCGTCGGGAGGTGAGGAGGGGATCTGGTCGGGCTCCGTTCCGTCGGACGACCGACTCGTGGTCTTCGGGGGAGGGAACCTCACGTTTCTCGTGCTCCAGCTCGCAGGGGAGGTGGGCTGGGCCGCCGGACCCGGGGAATCTCCCCCTGCCGGCGCCGGAGTGGATCCTTCTCGCGCCGGCCTCTTCGGATCCCTGGCCGTCAGAGTCACCTACTGAGCAGGCAACTCCTTTCCGTCGGTGTTCGTCATGTCCGATCTCGCTCCACCTTCCCAGCAGGGCGCTTCGACCCTCACCACCGAGGATCGGAGGTACCTGGATCGTGCCAGAAGCCTGGCTCGCCGGGGGTGGGGTCGGGTCCATCCCAACCCCATGGTGGGGTGCGTCGTCGTCCGGGATGGAGAGGTGGTGGGTGAAGGATGGCATGAGCGCTACGGCGGTGCCCACGCAGAGGTGAACGCCCTGGACCGGGCGGGGTCCGCCGCCAGGGAAGCCACCGTCTACGTGAGTCTGGAGCCCTGTGACCACCAGGGAAAGACCCCGGCCTGCTCCCGGGCCCTTCTGAAGGCTGGGGTTCGGCGGGTGATCTACGGCGCCCCGGATCCCGGCGACCGCCCCGGTGGGGGAGGGGAGCGTCTGAGGAAAGCGGGCGTGACGGTTGTGGGGCCGGTCCTGGGTCCCTCGGAATGGCACCGGGATGATCCGGCGTTCTTCCATGTCGCCGAGCGAAGAAGCTGCTACGTGGCCTTGAAGCTGGCCGTGAGCCTGGACGGAAAGATCTCCAGCGCCCCGGGAGCCACCACGAACGTCACCTCTGCTGAGGCTCTGGAGGAAGTCCACCGGCTCCGGGCCGGCTTCGACGCCCTCATGGTGGGGGGGATGACGGCCCGGGTGGATGACCCCCGACTCACGCCCAGGGGAGAGGTTCGCCCGGTTCGGCCGCCGGCACGGATCGTTCTGGACTCTCGGGCCCGCCTTCCCACCACGGCCCGCCTCTTCCGGGAAGAAGGGGGACCGGTAGTGGTCTTCGCCTCCGCGGAAGCCGAGCAACCCCGTCTTAATCGGCTCGAGGAGGCCGGCGCTCGCACGGAGGTGGTTCGCCGGGCTGCCGGAGGCGAAGTGGAGATCCGGGAAGTCCTGAGCCGTCTGTGGGACTCCGGGACCCGGTCCATCCTCTGTGAAGGGGGAGGACGGGTGGCCTGCAGCCTTCTGAACGAGGACGTGGTCCGGCGTCTTTATCTCTTCGTGGCGCCGCGGTTTCTGGGGGAGCGGGGAGTCCCCGCGTTTCCCTACCCTCCGGCCGGGGACCCTCGCTGGGCGTTGGCGGAGGAGCCCCGCGCGTTGGGGCCGGACGCCCTCCTCGTCCTGGACCGCGTGGAAGAGAGCTGATGTTTACCGGGATCGTAGAGGGAGTGGGTTCCATCCAGGCCGTCCGGCCTCGGGAGGGGATCCGGGAGTTGGAAATCCAGGCCCCGGAGTCCGTGCTGACAGGTCTCAAGTCCGGCGCTTCAGTGGCCGTGGACGGCGCCTGCCTTACCGCCGTAGGCGTGGGAGAGGAACGATTCACGGCGGAGGTCATGGACCTCACCTTGGCCCGGACCCTGGCGGGGACCTACCGGACCGGAAGCCGCGTCAACCTCGAACGAGCGCTTCCCATGGGAGGTCGGTTGGAGGGCCACCTGGTCCAGGGACATGTGGACGGCGTGGGGCGTCTCCTCCGGCGAAGCGACTCCGGCGATCACCACCTTCTGGATCTGGAGATCCCACAGGAGGTGCATGACCTCACCATACTTCACGGATCCATCGCGGTGAATGGAGTAAGCTTGACGGTGAGCTCTCTGGACCCCCCGGACCGGGTTCAGGTGGGGATCATCCCCCTCACCTGGAAGGTGACGAATCTCAGCCTTCTGAAGCCGGGAGACCCCGTAAACGTAGAGGGGGACCTGATCGGGAAGTACGTGGGTAAGCTGTGGTCACACCGAAACCGGGAGGAACGGTGAGCGCTCCAGATCCTGGGAGGCTCGGTTGGTTCTCCCCTCCACCCCAAGCTGGTGACCATGCCGTTCGATGAGGTGAAGGACGCCATCGAAGATATCCGCCGAGGGCGGATGATCATCGTGGCGGATGACGAGGACCGGGAGAACGAGGGCGATCTGGTCTGCGCGGCGGAAGCCGTGACTCCCGAGCTCGTGAACTTCATGTCCAAATACGGGCGGGGGCTCATCTGCGTGGCACTGACCCGGGAGCGTTCCGAAGCGCTGGAACTCCCCCT
>SKZC01000475.1 GCA_007127575.1 Gemmatimonadota bacterium | reverse complement strand
GGAAGTGCTCCAGGGCCTCTTCCGGGGAGTCGAACGGGCTCAGCGACTTCAAGGTCTCCACGGTGGGAAGGACCATGGGGAGCTCGCCGGCCCGGTGCTTCTTCAGGGCGGACCCCGGTGTGAGCCAGACGAAACGGGCGATCTCTCGGGGTTCAGGAACGATGCTACGGTTCCCGGGGACCCGGGCCAGAAAGAAGCGCGTGTCGTAGCGGCGGGGCTCCAGCTCCGGCGTGATCCAGTGGGCGATGTATTCCATGGACGCACCATCCACCACGAGCTCCAGGTCCTGCAGGACCTGGAGCAGCCCCACCCGGCCTGCCAAAAGGTCATCCCTGAGCCTCCGGACCCGTGGGCTCTCCTCCAGTGAAGGAGCCGGCTTCCCGTCCTCGTCGAGGGCCACCAGGAGCCCCGTCTCCTCGAAGGTTTCCCGGGCAGCGGCCAGGTAGTAGGCGAAAGCCGGAGGAGGCTTCGGGCCGGCTCCACGGGAGCTCGGTATGGCCAACCGCTCCTCGGCTCGCGCCGAGTCCAGCTCATGGCAGCGGCCCAACAGCTCGGAAGCCGCGTCGTCCGGGTCCACCCCACCTCCCGGGAAGACGTAAGCGCCAGGGACGAATCCGGCACTCCGAGTCCGTTTGAGGAGGAGGACCTCCATCCCTTCCATGCCGCGGCGTGCCAGGACCACGGTGGCGGCCGGCTTCGGTTCCGCTACCTCCCCGGGAGGGTTGCGAAGCCGCTGCACGAACCCGTCCGGCAACGCCTCAAGGGGGATCACCTCACCCGACTCATTCATGGCCCGTCCCGTCATCGTTGGCTCCCGTCCCTCACCTCGATGGGTCCCGCAGGGGGCGTTCTCCCCCTCCCCCGTTCAGGGGAGCGCCGCTCCCGGCCTCCGATCCCTCCAGAAGGGCGGCCCGGTCCAGCCATCGAGCCACATCGGTGGTGGAGATAATACCCACGAGCTCCCACTCGCGAGCCACCAGGATCCTCCGGTGCCCCCCCTCTCCCATCCGCTCCAGTACCTGGAGCATGGACGTTTCCGGCTCCACCACCACAGCCTCGGCCAGGGGGGTCATGATATCTGCGGTCACCTTCCCCTTCCATCCTTCCGACGGGGTGCCCTTCACCTGAGAGAGGGTCACCAGCCCGATGACGACTCCGTCCTCCGTCACCGGGAAGGAGTTGTACGGCCGCCGGAGGAAGTAGTCCCGGACGAGCTCCTCCACCGGGAGATCCGGGGGCACCGTTTCCGGGTCTCGGGACATGGCCTCCCCGGCGGACAGTTTCCCCAGGACGTCGCGGAGCAGGAGCTGCTGATAGCTGGCACCGGCGGCATGACTGAGGAACCACCCGATGAAGATGAACCAGAGACCGCCTACCAGCGCGCCTCCGGCCAGGATGGCAAAGAGCCCGAGTCCGATAATTCCGAACCCCAGGCCCCGACCTGCGGTGGTGGCGATGCGGGTGGCGCGTCGGAGGTTTCCAGTGATTCGCCAAACGATGGCTCGAAGAAGGCGGCCCCCGTCCAAGGGGAATCCCGGCAGGAGGTTGAAGGCTGCCAGGAGGAAGTTGAGGAAGGCCAGGTACTCGGCCAGGACGACGATGCCGGCGCCCATCCCCTGGGCCCGCCCCACGGCGGCGATGGCGTAGAAGATGGCGGCGAAAGCGAAGCTGGCCAGCGGTCCCACTCCAGCGATCTGAAACTCGTCGCCGGGGGTGACCGCTTCGCTCCGGGTCCGGGCCATGCCACCGAAGATGAAGAGGGTGATCCCCTCCACCTCGATCCCCTTCCAGCGGGCGACGAAGGAGTGGGCCAGCTCATGCCCCAGAAGAGAGGCGAAAAAGAGGATGGTTCCGATGAACCCGAGTAGGAGGTACGTGGCGTAGTCCAGATCCGGTGCGTGCGCCGGGAGGATGGCGCCGGCGAAGGTCCCGAAGATGAGAAAGAAGATGATGAACCACGAGTAATCCAGCGTAATCTCGAAGCCGAAGAGCTTCCCCACGCGAATGCCGCTGAAGGGAGCCGCTCGCCTGGCGCCACCGGAGGCCGGGGCCGAGCGTTGAGAGCCGGTCCCACCCTCCATGGGGGATGGGTCGAGATGAGACGACTCGGGACGGTGTCCGTGGGAGGAGCCGGGGTTTGGCGGCATGGGTGATCGAACTCTCCGGTGCAGGTGGTGCCGCAGGTCGGCATGGTGAACCTACAGCCGGCGGGATCGCCGAAAAAGTGCCTCTTCGGTCCAGCTTCGGGGTCGACGGGGTGAGGCGGTCCGGCAGGGCCATTTTGGCAGATTCGGGGCGAAGGAGTGGGAGTTCCTGCAACATGGGCACGGATTCGAGGGTGAAAGACCCTGGCAGGCTTCGTGCATCTAATCGTTCAACCGACCGGCGCCGGCTCCGGTCGACGCCGGGGCCAGACGTCCGCCGGCGAGAAACGGTGGAAACGAAGGTGGTGCGGAGGTTTCAGCTTGGAGCCTCCGTTCGTGCCTTATCCTCGAGAGAGAGGCGATATGAGCGAGAGATTCTCCCTGCCAGTTCTTCCCCTACGGGACACGGTAGTCTATCCCGGCGTCGCCGTCCCCATTTCGGCCGGGCGTCCCGGCACGGTGGAGGCGGTGCAGGAGGCGCTGGAACGGGACCGACGGCTCTTTGCAGTGGCCCAACGGGAGAATGTGGACGAGGCCTCCCCGGACATCCTGTACCGTGTGGGGACGGTGGTTCGCATCATCCAGACCCACCGGGTTCGGGGGGGAGTCCAGCTCCTGGTACAGGGCGACGGACGTGCGGAAGCCGTGGAATATGAGGAGGTGGGGGAATCCATGCTCATGGCATCCCTCCTCGCTCTGGAGACCCTTCCACCCGCCAACGTAGAAGATCCCGCCTTCCAGGCCCTGGACAAGGAGCTCCGGGACCGCGCGGCGGAGTTGGGCACACGGAGGGGGGTGCCCGCCGAAGCTCTGAACCAGCTCATACAGGGAGTGGATGAGCCCGGCTCCTTCGCGGATCTGGTGGCCTTCTATCTGGAGCTTCCTACGGCGGACAAGCAGAAGCTCCTGGAGATCATGGATGATGAGGAGCGCATGCGCCGGAGTCTGGTGGCGGTGGAGCGGGAGTTGGCCCGCATCGATGCGCAGGAGGACATCCAGGCCCGGGTTCAGGAGGAGCTGGGGGAGCGGCAGCGGGAGATGCTCCTGAGGGAGCAGCTCAAGCAGATTCAGCGGGAGCTGGGGGACGAGGACGAGCGGGGCGATGTGGAAGAGCTTCGGGAGCGCATCGAGGCGCTCAAGCTACCGGAGGATGGCCGGGCCGAGGTTCAGCGGGAACTCAAGCGACTGGAGCGGACGAGCCCCCAGTCGGCGGAATACCAGGTCATCCGGACGTTCCTCGAATGGGTGACCGAGCTCCCGTGGACCGAGCGAACCGACGACAAGATCGACCTGGCCCATGCCGCCGAGATCCTGGACGAGGACCACTACGGGCTGGAGGACGTGAAGGACCGGATTTTGGAGTTTCTGGCGGTTCGGAAGCTCCAGATGGAGCGGGATGCCGGTGAAGAGGAGGACTCCGTGCACCCGGTACTGGAAGAGGGCGGGGACGACGGCAGCGCCCCGGACGGTGAGAAGAGAGAGGAGCCACAGGTCGTGGCCGGAGGGAGTGGAAACGGGGAGTCCACCACCCCCCTGGAGACCGAGGCGGAGCCCGAGCCCGATGGAGAGCCCTCCGAGGAGAAGCGCAGCACCGGGCGGGGGCCCATCCTCCTCTTTGCAGGGCCTCCGGGCGTGGGGAAAACCAGCATCGCCCAGTCCATCGCTCGGGCGCTGGGGCGGAAGTACGTCCGGATCTCCCTGGGCGGAGCCCGGGACGAGGCGGACATCCGAGGACATCGACGTACCTACGTCGGGGCCATGCCCGGACGGATCCTCCAGGGCATGAGGCAGGTGAAGTCCAAGAACCCCGTTTTCCTGCTGGATGAGGTGGATAAGCTGGGCGTCTCCTTCCAGGGGGACCCCAGCGCGGCCCTGCTGGAGGTACTGGATCCGGCTCAGAACGAGAACTTCACGGACCACTACCTGGGGATTCCCTTCGATCTTTCCGAAGTCCTCTTCATCGCCACCGCCAACTACGCGGACCGGATTCCCGCCCCCCTTCTGGACCGAATGGAGCGGGTCGACTTCTCCGGTTACACGGAGCAGGAGAAGCTGGAGATCGCGAAACGCTACCTCCTTCCGCGCCAGAGGAAGGAGGCGGGGTTGGAGGACGGGGAGCTGGAGGTTCCCGATGAAGCTATCAAGACGGTGACGGCGAAGTACACCCGGGAGGCCGGGGTCCGCCAGCTCGAGCGGGAGCTCGGGAAATTGGCCCGGAAGGTGGCCCGGAAGATTGCCTCGGGTGAGGTGGAGTCTGAGGAAGTGGAGCCCGAGGCGTTGCGGGATCTCCTGGGCCGCCCTCGTGTGCACCCGGAGCGGATGCGGGCGGAGCACGCCGTGGGTGTGGCCACCGGGATGTTTTACACCCCCATGGGGGGGGATATCATGTTCGTGGAGGCCAGCGTCATGCCGGGAGAGGGCGGTCTGGTCCTAACCGGCCAGTTGGGCGATGTGATGAAGGAATCGGGCCGGGCCGCGTGGAGCTACGCCAAGAGCAACCACCGTGGACTGGGGATCCCGGAGGGGCGTCTCAAGGGGACGGAGGTGCACATCCACGTGCCCGCAGGCGCCGTCCCCAAGGACGGACCGTCCGCCGGGATTACCATGGCGGTGGCCCTGGTCTCGGCCCTGGCCCGTCGGGAAGTGCGAAGAGACGTGGCCATGACGGGAGAGCTGACCCTCACAGGACGTGTGCTGCCCATCGGGGGGATCAAGGAGAAGGTGTTGGGCGCCGTGCGTGCGGGAATCCACGAAATCATCCTCCCGGCGGAAAATGAGCCGGATCTG
>SKZC01000070.1 GCA_007127575.1 Gemmatimonadota bacterium | reverse complement strand
GACATCGCCACGCCCAGCGACCAGCGTCGGTCGGGGGGAACCGGGAGCGAGAAGGGAGCATCCCCGGGAAGTGGGGAACCCACGCCCGCACCCCCCTCAGCCAACCGCGCAGATGCGCTGGCCACGAGAGCCACCTCGGGAAGCCACCGAGAGCGAGAGGCGGACCGGACGGAGCGGGCACGGGCATCCACCCCGCTCGCGGCAGCAGCGATCTCGGGGGAGGAGGCCAGGGCTTCCGTAATCCAGAAGTCCCGCAAGCGCTCGTACCGGTCGGGACCGTCCAGAACCTCTCCGTACCGCGAAGCGGACCGGAGCGACTCGAGATCAGGATCGATGGCCGGCGGGAGGGGACCCGGATCCTCCAGGCGCCTCCCCATAGCGCGGTTCAACTTCAACTCGGCCTGTCGCTCCCCTGCAAGCGCCTGGGTCAGACCCTGCCGTGCGCGGGCAACCTCCCCCGCGAGTCGGCTCACGTCGGCGGATGTGACGAGCCCAGCGTCCTGCCGTAGCCGTGCCCCGGCGAGGTGAGCCCTGGCCAGATCGAGATGTTCCTGTCTTGCCCGGACCTCTCCGCGGGTGCGGAGCACGTGGGTCGCCGCCTCCGCAGCGGCCAGTCCCACGTCCAGGCGGTCCCGCTCCCCCTCCCACCTACGAGCCGCGTCCAGCTCTTGCTGGATGGCATGGGCGGCGAAGGCGGGTTCTGAGAAGAGCACCTGGCGAATGGAGAGCGACGCCTCGAATGTCCGCTCCGGCTCGTTCCCGAAGCTGGCTGCCGCCGCGTCCTCGTCGACCAGCCGCCCGCGGGTCCCGAGCTCCATGCGTGGAAGGACACGGGCGCGCGCGTGAGTCACCTCCTCGCGTTCCGCGGCACGTCGTGCCGCACTCGCTCGGAAGCCGGGGCTGTTCGACGTCGCTTCCCGGATGATCTTCTCAAAGGGAATCTCTTCGGACCGATGGTCCAACGGGACGAACCACCGGACATCCAACCGGTCCCGCATCCTCAGCTCGATGCTCAGACGGGATGCCGTCTCTCGGTTCACGAGAAGGGAGGGTCGGGAGGGAGAGAAGCTCACGTCCGGCAACTGTGCTGAGTCGCCAGGCTGGCCCGTGTCCAGCGACTTCCCTCGTGGCTCGAGGGCATGTACGATACGGAGGGCCGCCTGCCGAGCGATCCGCCGATTTTGATCCTCTTGGAACGTGGCGAGGAAGCCGAGCTCGACGTCGCCGATTCCTCCAGCCGCGAAGGTGGCCACCCCGCGATGGCGAAGCGCCACCGCCAGCTCCTCACGCTCGGCCCGCGACCAGGTGGGAAGTGGGAAGACGTAGGCGCCGTTGGCACCGCTCGCCACCACGGAGTCCACCACAGCCGACACGGGCTGGGTCGCACGCACTAGGACCGGTGCCGAGTCCCACGATGGCCCGGCCGAGCTCCGGTACCCAAGGACCACCTCCTCCTCGAGCTCCGGAGGGGCGACGACCGCCAGGCTCCGCACGCCTGCCATATCCGCCAACGCGCCCATGCCTTCGGCAATCCGCTCGCCGGCGGGCATCGGAAAGGCTTCGACGTGGACGATGGGCACCCCTTTGGCGATCTCGATGGGGTCTGCGGCGGCAGCGCCCGTCCGACGTACCACGACGACGACATCGGCCTGGGCCGGCTGGCCCCTGTTCGGGCCTTCGGAAGTCGTCGTGATCGTCCATGGCCCCATGGTCCCGAGCACCTCGTCCATGGCCTCCCGTAGCTCGACCATCAGGCGCTCCGGGGCTCCGCGGTCGGCCATCACAAGGATTCGGACCGAGTCCCCGAGAAGAGGGTCGGGACCGGGAGGCTCCCCGTATACTCCCAGCCCAAGAACGACGGCGCCGGTGATGGTCATGAGAACGTGCATCGTTTGCCCCCACCTTTGAGATCTCCATAGCAGGAGACCGCCGGTGTTTCCCGCTGGCCTCCTGCCCATATTTAATGAATGCTCACTAAGTTACCTGGCACTGTCAATGGGACGCCACCCAAGCTGGGGTCAGGAGTCGGGCCAGGTCCGCACCGGTGCCTGCTCCGTTACGCGGACGAGCCGGCGATCCGATCCCTGAGAAACGCCTGCACGGCGTCACCCCCCGATAGGGTCAGCCACACCGGCCCCCCTCGTGGGACCGACTCCAACATAAGACGAAGGAACGGACAGCATAGCCTCTCGCGGCTCACCCAGTGGGCCAGATCGGTGATGTCGTCGGCTTCAAAGCGGAACGCGAATCCGGCGTCCACCTCGGCGACCTCACGCACTCGCCGCTCGAACAAGTGCCGGCCCAGCTCCTCGTGAGACGCCCGCTCCTCTGGAGGCAGAGCGTTCAGGTCGCAAACAAGCTTCTCGGTGGATGATTCGGGGTGACGTTCGGATGACATCGCTTCATCTCCGCGTGAAATGGGTCGGAAACGGGGCTGAGCCCCGACGGTCGAGTCCACGCTACCACTTCAAGCCGACTTCAAGTCAAGGGGCGGTTCGCGTGCTGCCGTGAGGAAGGGTCGGGGGTGACGGGAGGATCCTCCGCGCCTTGACACGAGTCCGAGAAAGCCCCATTAGTTGCCATAAGCAACTAGTGTCCACCTGGTTGCACGGCGCACCGAACGTGCCGCGGAGAAGAGCCGGCGCCCGTGCCTGATCCCTCGAACCAGCCAGAACAGGACTCAAGAGATGACCCGCACCCCCGTCACAGCCCAGAACCGAGGGGTAAGCTCCACCCTCACCGACGATGCGCGCAGGTTTCACCGTGCGGTGACCCACCTGGTGCGAGTGTACCAGTCCATGGATCGGGAGCACATCTGCTGCTACGACGTGTCCGTGTCCCAGTGCTGGGCGCTGGAAGCCATCAGTGATCATGGCCCGCTCACGCTGAACCAGGTGGCGTCCCGGCTCCTCCTCGACAAGAGCACGACCAGCCGCGTGGTGGACGCCCTCGAGCGGAAGGGATATGTGAACCGTCGGAAGCACCCGGATGATGGCCGAACACTCCAGCTCGAGTGCACGCCTGCGGGCCATGAGCTCCGCTCCCGGCTCGAAGCCGACATTCTCGCCCGGGACGAGGGCATTCTCGAAAAGCTCGAGCCCGAGGTCCGACGTTCCGTGACGCACGTAATCAACGAGCTGGCCACCGTGGCCTGCCGCGGGGTCGCGGCATCCGATGGGTCGTGCTGTGCAGGAACGTGATCGCCCCCAGCCGTCAGCCCGCCCATGGTGGGAGTCGCGGCGGCGGCTTTTTTTGGCCACTTAGTTGTCATAAGCAATCAATGAGGAGAGGTCACCCATGAAACCGACCCCTGCTGCTCAGAACTCACGCCGCACCGAGCTTTCTCCCGCGAAGGAGCTCCCGGTGGCCATAATCGGAGCCGGTCCCATCGGCCTAGCCACCACCGCGCACCTCCTCGCCCGGGGGGAGCAGCCGATCGTGTTTGAAGCTGGAGACGCCCCCGGCGCCACCGTCCGCTCGTGGGCCCACGTCCGCATGTTCTCCCCCTGGCGTTATTTGATGGATCCGGTGGCACGGGAAGCCCTCGAGGCACGAGGATGGTCCGCCCCCGACCTGGGAACGATCCCCACCGGCGAAGAGCTTCTCCAGGAATATCTGGCGCCCCTGGCGGAGCTGGCCCCTATCGCCGAATGCCTCCGCTTGGATCACCGGGTGGTTCAGGTCGCGCGTAGCGAAGCCGACAAGATCAGGAGCGTGAACCGTGAAAATGCGCCCTTCGACCTGGTGATCGAGCGGGCCGGAGGGGCGGAGCGCCACCGAGCCAAGGCGGTAATCGACGCTTCGGGTACCTTCGGCACCCCCAATCCCATAGGGGCGAACGGGCTTCCGGCCCACGGGGAGCCCGAGGTCCACAACCAGGTGTTCTACGGCATCCCGGATGCCGTTTTCCGCCACCGACGGAGGTACGCAGGCCGGCGAACCGTCGTCGTGGGGAATGGTGACTCCGCCCTCAACGCCCTCCTTGCCCTCGACGCCCTGAAATCGGACGAGCCCGACACCGAGGTCGTCTGGGCCATCCGAGGCGACCCCGTGGACCCCGCACCCGACGGGTCCCCGGACGACCCTTTGCCCGAACGCGCCGGCCTGCGGAGCCGAGGCCGGCGGCTCGTAGAGCGAGGGCGGGTGGAGCTGATCTCTCGGTTCCCTGTTCATTCCGTCCGAACCGTGGGTTCGGGAATCCTCCTCGGGGACGGAGTCCGGGAGATCGGACCCTTCGACGAGGTCGTCGCCGCCACGGGCTCGCGGCCGGACCTCGGGATGCATCGGGAGTTGCGGCTCGAGCTCGACCCTCGGCTGGAATGCCCCGTCCGGTTGGCCCCTCTCGTGGACCCGGAGCTCCATACATGCGAAACGGTCCGGGCCCACGGCCACGACGAGCTCCACCACCCGGAGCCCGGCTTCTACCTTCTCGGAATGAAGAGCTACGGGCGTGCACCGGGCTTCCTTCTCGCGACGGGCTACGAGCAGGTGCGGTCTGTTACGAGTGCTCTGGTGGGCGATCATGAAGGCGCGAGGGTGGAGCCGGAGCTGCACATCACCAGCGGCGCATGCTCATCCCGGTCGTCCGCACCCGACCATGGCCACCGATCGCCGGCCGCGACCGTTCCCAGCACTGGAGATGGTTGTTGTGGGTGAAGGACTCGCCGAACTCGGACCGGTCCCTTCCAAGACCCAGCCAATCTGGAATCAGTCTGATCTTCCACTCGAGGAGTGAACGATGGAGCCCGAGTCGCTCACCATTGGCCAGGTGGCCCAGCAAGCAGGGGTTCGCACATCGGCCCTCCGTTACTACGAACGCGTCCGCGTGATTCCACAGGCAGAGCGCCGAAGCGGACGTCGGGTCTATGACCGGGAGGCGGTCCTCCGGGTCCGCTCACTGCAGCTCGCTCAACGCGCAGGATTGCGGCTCGACGAGATCCGACGCCTCTTCCGCCG